>DFDY01000070.1 GCA_002368955.1 Bacteroidales bacterium UBA3816 | reverse complement strand
CAGTCTTTTATCAAACTAGAGCCATCGTTTTTTGAGCCAAGTAGAAAAAATATTGTATCTTTGCAAGTCAAAAGAACAAAACGATGGCAACCACATATATAAAGAATGCAGAGCATTACGCTCAGGTGTTAGCGCGGGTGAAGAGGGTTCGGCGCAGCCTTTGGATTGGCACTGCCGACATCAAGGACCTTTATGTGGAAGAGGGAAGTGCCAAGCAGCCTTTCCTTGGCACTCTGGCCCATCTGCTGCAAAAGGGAGTCGAAGTGCGCTTGGTCCATGCCAAAGAGCCCGGTCCCATGTTCCGTGAGGATTTTGACCGCTATCCCATTCTGTTCACCGAGTTGGAACGCGCCTTGTGCCCGCGGGTGCATTTCAAAATTATGCTCTTCGACTGCCATGAGGCCTACATCGGCAGTGCCAACCTGACGGGTGCCGGAATGGGGATGAAAGGAGAGGGGACTCGCAATTTTGAGGCCGGCATACTCACCGACGAGCCGTCGCTGGTCGAAGCGGCCATGGCCCAGTTTGACGAGGTGTGGTGCGGTCGTATGTGCAAGAAGTGCAGGCGGCGCGACTATTGTGGCGATCCCATTGCTTGAAAAGGTGTAAGAACGAATAACAAGAAATATGAAGTTTATCATTATCAATGGGCCCAACCTGAATTTATTGGGAGTGCGGCAACCGGAAGTTTACGGCAACCGCACCTTTGAGGACTACCTCGCCGAGTTGAAGTCAGCCTTCCCTCAGGTCGAAATTGACTATTATCAAAGCAACGTAGAGGGCGAGATTATCAACAAGATGCATGAGGTGGGCTTCACCTACGACGGCATTGTGCTGAATGCCGGAGGCTACAGCCACACCAGCGTGGCCATACACGATGCCATCAGCAGCATACGCACACCGGTGGTGGAAGTGCATATCAGCAATATCTATGCCCGCGAAGAATACCGCCGCCATTCCCTGCTCAGCGATGCCTGCAAAGGTGTCATCTGCGGGCTGGGATTGACTGGCTACAGGTTGGCCCTAGAGGGACTGCTTAGCGGAAGCGAACCATGTCGATGAGTCGCACCCCGTCGAGCCAGACGGCGATGCAGCCCACCACACCCTTGGCATCCTCCCACTTGGCAATGGGCTGGAGCGTGGTGTCGTCAACAATCTCAAAGTATTCGGGTTCAAACTTCAATCGCTCGTCCAGTCCGTTGACCTCCTGAAAGCTGCTGAGGGTGTCAATGACAAAGTCGTGGACGCTCTCAATGTCCTCCACTTCCGACATTTCCACGGCCTGTTGCAGGGTGGCATAGATGGTGGGAGCCACGGCGCGTGCCTCTGGGCTGAGGCGCATATTGCGACTGCTGAGGGCCAAGCCGTCGTCGGCGCGGACAATGGGGCAGGGTACCAATTCTATGGGGTATTTAATCTGTTCCAGCAGGTTGCGGATGATGGCAATTTGCTGGTAGTCTTTCTCGCCAAAGTAGGCGCGGTTGGGCTGGGTGAGGTCAAATAGTTTGCGCACTACCACGGCCACACCTGAGAAGTGGCCGGGGCGGCGAGGACCTTCCATCACCTCTTCGATGGGACCGAAATGATAGACCGTGTTGACCGGCTCGGGATACATCTCCTCCACCGAGGGCACAAAGGCGATGTCGGCACCGGCAGCGGCCAGTTTTTCGCAGTCGGCTTCCACCGTGCGGGGATATTTGGCCAAGTCTTCTTGATTATTGAACTGGATGGGGTTGACAAAGACACTCACGACCACCAAGTCGTTCTGTTGGCGTGCTTTGTGTATGAGTGAAAGGTGGCCTTCGTGGAGGGCACCCATCGTTGGAACAAGGCCGATGGTCTTGTTGTCTTTTTTTGCTTCTGTGATGGCTGCGGTGAGGGCAGCAACAGTAGTGATGGTCTGCATTGTATAAGATTGGGTTATTGTTTGTTCTCGTTTGAATCACTCTCTTCATTGAGGGTGGACTCCAACTCCTCGTAGGAGGTAAAACCGTCGGCATCGGTGTCCACATGTTCGTCGCCTTTGTCCTCTCCCGAGGGCTGGTATTCCGGGCGGCGCATCAGTCGGTTGGGTATTTCCAGCAGGTAGTTGAGCCCCGTGAGCAGGAGGCTGAAGAGCAGGGCACTCCAGAAACTGTCAACGTGGAAACTATTCACCAACTCCGCCGCCATAAGGATGATGAGGGCGTTGATGATGAGTAGGAAAAGCCCCATGCTGAAGATGGTGAAGGGAAGGGTGATGACAATAAGGATGGGGCGGATAAAACTATTGAGCAGGGCGATGACAGTTGCGGTAAGGATGGCAGCCATAACCGAGTCGATATGCACCCCTGGCAGGATAAATGCCGCCAAAATGGCCGCCAGGGTCATGACAACTAACTGGGCGATAAACCCCAAGGGGCCAGAGTAAAATCGGTTGCTGTTGTTTATTTCTATTTTCATGGCACTCAAAGTTCTATGGGGCCTTTGCCGTAGCGCACCACGGATATTTCCCCGCCGGAGCAGTCCACCACAGTGGAGGGCTGGTCCTCGCCCATGCCTCCATCAATGACCAGGTCCACGCGGTTGCCAAAGGTCTCATGTATCAATTCGGGGTCGGTGAGATATTCAGTCTCCAAATCTTCGTCGATGCGGCGAACCGAAGTGCCAATCAGTGGACATCCAAGGGTCTCCACCACGGCCTGCAAAATGCTGTTGTCTGGCACACGAACGCCGATGGTCTTGTTGGGATTCATATAGTTGCGAGGCACGTTGCCATTGGCATCCATGATGAAAGTATAGGGGCCGGGCAGGCACTCCTTCAGCAGTGCAAAGGTCTCCTTGTCCATGGGTCGCACATATTCTGAGGCCATGCTCAGCGAGGAGCAAAGCATAGAATAGTGGGCCTTTTTGAGCGAAAAACCTTTCAGCTGCGCAATGGTTTCCACCGACCGTTTGAACTCCATGCTGCAGGCAAAGGCATACAGCGTGTCGGAGGGAATGATGACGATGCCCCCCTGTTGTAGTAGGTCAACCACGCGGCGGATGTCGCGGGTATTGGGGTTCTCAGTATATATTTTTGTTATCATTACAGCCTGCAAAAGTACAAACTTTTTGCGATATATAATACTTTTTTTTATAAATTGTCGTTTATGAAAACCATATGAAGAAGAAAGCAATCGTCATTTTATTGTTTTGCGGCCTGTTAGCAGCAGGCAGTGCCCAGGCCCAGAAAATCAAGTTCGACCGCTATTTCGAGGATGCCACCCTCCGCCTTAAGTATCAGCGTGTGGGCTCCCAAAAGGGCGACACGATCCGTGTGGTCCAGCAAGACCGAATTGGCCAGTGGTCGGGTTCGCTGACCCAGCTCTTAGACCCTTTCAACAACGGATTTTTCCGCATTGTGGTTCTTGATGCACAGACGGGTCGCCGACTCTATAGCCGTGGCTACAACAGCCTCTTTGCCGAGTATCGCGACACCCCCACAGGTGCCGACAGCGTGGCAGCCTTCGAAGAGGTGGTTCGCGTGCCGTGGCCCAAAGTACCGGTCAACATTTGCTGGGAAGAGCTGGGCCCCGACCACCGCTACCACACCCAGCACACCCTCTACTGCGACCCCGTGCAGCTCATGGACCAACTGCTCAAACGAAGCGACATAAGTGTCTCCATGGAGCCCGTCCGGCTGCAGTATAAAGGCAACGTGCACAAGAAAATAGACGTAGTAATCGTGCCCGAAGGCTACGGCCCTGCCGACACTGCCAAGATGCAGAAGGACATGCGCAGTTTCTGCACCTTCCTCCTAGGGCAGGAACCTTTTGCCTCGCGCCGAAACGACTTCAACGTGTGGGGCATTCCCCTCACGGGTCAAGAAACGGGCATCACTCACCCCGGCAAGGGCCTCTACGTTAAGAGCCTGGTGGGTGCCAGTTATAATACCTTCGGGGCCGACCGCTACCTGATGACCATGCGGCTCTTCCAGCTGCACGATGCCATTGGCTCCACCCCCTGCGACCACATCATCATCATGGCCAATAGCGACACCTACGGCGGTGGCGGCATATACAACTTCTACGCCATGAGCTCACTCAACGAGATGGCCTATATGGTCCTGCCGCACGAACTCGGCCACAGCATCGGGGGGCTGGCCGACGAGTATGTGGACGAGGACCTCAGCTATGGCGACACCCACAGCAAGACCTTCGAACCCATGGAGCCCAACATCACCTCGCTGGTGGACTTTGGCCACAAATGGCAGTCAATGCTGCCCGCGGGCACCCCAATCCCCACCCCGGCCGATGCGTCGGTGCCTCGGACAGAGAATGGTCCCTTGGGCGTCTATGAGGGAGCCGGCTATCAGTCCAAAGGCCTTTATCGCCCCACCCCGCACTGCATGATGCGCGACTATGGTCCTTTCTGCCCCGTCTGCGCCAAGCGGCTCAACGAAGTGTTCGACCTCTACACCCAATGACATCGACAGCCGCCCTGCCCTACATGACCTCGGCGCTCCTTCCCCTTTCAGCACGAGTGCCGTAAGTAGCGCACGGCCTACAGTCTGACATGAGAATGGAGAGTGTTGTGGAGGTAAAAGGTAAAAACTAACGCTCTAGTACAAAGTATGACTGATTCTTGC
>DFDY01000091.1 GCA_002368955.1 Bacteroidales bacterium UBA3816 | reverse complement strand
TCACCGTGCCCGCATCTTCAGGCAGAGCACTCACGGCTATGTGGTAGAACTCCGCCTCGCGGAAGTAGGCCACGAAGTGGGTGTCGCCTGCCATCAGCACCTGACGCGGGTTGGCGGTGTCGCCGTCGTTCCAGTGCGAGAAGAGGTAGCCGTACTCGGGCACCGCCTCGATGGTCACCTGCGTCCCGTCGGGATAGAAAGAGTTGCCGCCGTGCACACTGCCCATGGCGCTGTCGGCACTCTCCACCTCCAGCAGCCCCTGCGGCTCTACGATGGGGAGGAACGGCCCCCAGCCGGGATAGTCTTGCGTAAGCCACCAATTTGAATCGGGACACCATAACTCATATGGTAGGTTCAATCGGATCTTCTTATGCTGAATCGGATTGATGGGTGCGCACCCGCGATGCCCCCCGTCAACTGCATAGATATAGTTGACCTCTCTGTTGGTGAGGGCTGGGCCGTAGCCGTCATCTTCGGCAGGCCTGTTGCTGTACATGCTTCCTATCAGGTAGAATACGGAGTCTACCGTGACGGGTTTTTCGAAGTAGGCCTCGTAGACATAGCTGTAACGGACACTGTATTCTGGACCTGGATGATAAAATTCGGGCGTGCGACTGAGTTCCCATTTCATTATCTTAGGCTCCACGGTGTCCCAACGGGCTGAGTCTATCATCTGCATATGACGGGATACGCTGTCCCAGTAGCCGATGGAGACGTATTCCGGGGCATAATTCGAGTCCATCCACCGCTCGCCAGGGGAGGGAATGTCCATATTCTGCACCATCGCTGCCACGCCTATCACCTTTAGCGGCGTAGGAGTGTAGTCTGAAAATGCCAAGGCTGTTTGATTCACACCGCCGACTGGCATGAGAAAAAGCCTAGAATAATCTTCGGTGTCTCTTTGGGAGTATACTTTGTTGCAGGTGTCGTACCACTGTGAATAGTAGTAGTGGCGCTGGCGGTGGGTAATCGTGTCGGTCAGTTGGGCCTGAGCCGTCGTCAGGCAGAGCAATGCTGTGAGGAAAAGGGAAACTTTTTTCATGATACCTTTTTTTTAATTTGCACAATATATAGTTGTCTTTGTTTCGGATGAGATGGTCTGAGGATTGAGTCGACTGACTGGTTCATTATCAAAAATCACATTCATAGGACTATTTTCGTATTTAAAAGACAGCGTAGGCCTTCTGGTTATGCGACCAACCCCACCTAAATCAAAACAGCTGTTTAGTCTGTTAGACTGTAGCTGTGTGCCATCGAATGGGGATGAGCCTGCCCATTTGAATCCACCGATGCACACCGATTTGGATCCTAAAGGATCTAATGTTTGCATCTGTCCATCCCTATACCATAAGAGCGTGTCGGAATAACTATTGCATACGGAAACTGCTCCCATTCTTGGGAACTGTAGATAGGTTTTGATTGTGTCTAGTGGCAAGGAGCCTTTTTTAGAATACAACAACCCGATAGATCTATTGGATTTGACATATGCAATATCATGAAGAGCGAGACTTTCTCCTGCATCGACGACCTGATATTCCAACATGTTATCTGGTGTGTACATGTTAAATAATAGAATAGAATTCGGTGCTACAATGACTAAATTAGGGTCTAGACTCTCGTTGGGAGCCGCCGCCACTGCTGCAATGAAACCATCACTCCTTGAGCAGAGCCTGACCTTGGCATCGTTAAACCTGTGAAAACCATATGTGGTACAATTGCCATAATTAGCAATATTATACTTATATAGCTCGTTTCCAATACTACTTGGATCACCAAAAGCATGAATACTGGATCTCTTAGCACAACGGAATCCAATGAAAGAATTAAGATTTGAAAAAACCGAAGCTGTAAAGATCATCCAGTCGCACTGAACGACATCGGTCAATATCTCAGATGAATTTGGTGGTACCACAACATTGTAGCTCCAACTGTTGGGGTCTGTAGTAGTATTGATCATTTCAACCAGACAGGTGGGACTATTACCAGAAGTGTTGTGAAGGCACACGAGTTCTATGGCAGTGAGGTTGGTGTTGTCGGGCTGGTAGACCAACATCCGTTGGGCAGTCTTGACTTTGTCTATTTTGTATATGTAAACGTTATCGTCGACTGTCAGATTGTCATAGAAATCAAAATAGCCCACAATGCCAAAGGTGTCGTAATCCACCTGATAATGTGAATTCCCATGTAGATCCATGATCCATCCCTTCCATCTAACTGACACACGAGACCCACAGAAATAGCATCTATTGCCACTAATGCGCATATCATAGATAGAGTCTTCTTCTGGGCCATAATAATTCGATGTCCTACTAAGTCCAACAACCGAAGCATCCGGGGAGTTTAATGAACGTAGTTGAAAAGTATACGATTTTGCTCCTGTGTTATGGCTGCTGCACGTAATGATTGCCCCATTTTTCCAACAACGCGTTAGGGTTTTGTCAGTTGAATTGACCGAATTAAAAGAATGGGTCGAACTGGATGTAAAACTCTGAGCATTGGCGTGTGAAGGTAGCAAGCTTAGGAGCAAAAATACAAAAAAACATATATCTACAATTACTTTTTTCATATTACATGTGTTTTTATTATTTTACATTTTAAGTTTACAGTGCTGTGCTATGCAAAAAGAGACATGTAACACAATAGAATAGACCTTTTCTCGTTTCCATATTATGGCAATAGGCCTTTCTATGCCTTGGGCGCTGGCAGGGCCAGGATGAGTGTTTGGGAGTTTCTTCATCTTCTGCACTCTTCCGGCCTGCGCGCCCTCATTTTCACGCCCCGCACAACGGCGCACCAAACTTGTGCGGGGCTTTGCTAGATCAGTTTCATAGGCTTTGAGGGTTTATACTGGTGGTGGCTGATACTTGTAGCCCCACGTTTGTTTATTTAACGTGATGCCGTGCAATTGTATATTCCCTTATTTTTATCATACTCAATTGTAACAGCATAGCCAAGGTCTAACATATTTGATGCCCAATTCAACGCATCTTCTTTATCTTTCGTGGTATAAGTAACATCTTCTTTGGTGAAATTCTGAGTATACTGGGTTTCATCAAAGAAACTAACAGTGTTTCCTTCTTGGGCCAAAGCCAACATACGGTTGATGAAATCGGCTCGCTCGGCTTCGCAACGGAGAGTAATCCGACTGCGGATGCCGTTGACCTCATACTGGTAAATGTAGACTGCCTGATTGTCGGTAATGACTTCAGCAGGGGTAGAGGGTACTAGGTTTTCTTTCTGGCAGCTGACGGCTGCGACGGAGAGCACTGCAAGGAGTGCCATGAGTTTAGTTGTTCTTTTTTTCATTTTTTATATTTTTAAGTGGATACTTATTAATCATTGCATTTAATTGCCACATTTTTACAGCATGGTACTGTACGGTGTCTTCAACATGGAACACACTGACTATTTGGTCGGTAAAAGAGAAAGATATTAAATCATTGTTGACTTTACAGACCGAGTCCATGAGCATGGAATAGTTGCACTTAGGAGCAAAACGAGTAACAACCTTTCCTTTGTTGAGATTGTCTAGCATCTTGGGGGTCAAATGGTTTATGCCGAAATCTTCCTTCAAATGCTGCCAGGCGGGGTCGGTGGTGGCCTGGAGGAGGGTGACGTCGATAGAGACGGTGTCGTTGAGGGGGAAGTCCTTGACGAAGGAGGCCTCGATGCCGGGCACCTGAGCATAGTGCCAGTAGGCGGGGCTGCACTGGCTTTCGGGCAGGGTGCGGGGCTGGCGTATGCACCATAGTGTGGTCGCCAGAATGAGGAGGCCGAGCACTGGAAGTATATATTTTTGGTGTTTCATGCTGAGAGGGTGATGAGTTGCACTATCTGGTTGGACACGTCAGCCCGGTTGCAGGCCTGAGTGAACATGGTGTAGCCGTCGCCGCCGGACAGGGTGGCCACGAGGGTGAGGCTGAGGGCAAAGATGCCGTCAAGGAAGAGTGTGCCGAAGGGGGCCAAGGAAGGGCAGGCACCGCGCCCGCGGCCACGGACCGGCAGGGCCATCAGGGTCAGCAGCAGGGCCGAGAGGGTGAAGAGGGTAAGGAGGATGGCATAGGAGCGGCTTTCGCGCAGGAGGACCCACTGGTAGGTGCTGAAAATCCCCACGGCGGCACTGGCCCCGGCAGCCAGCCAGTCGGTGCGGCGGGCCGGATGTGGTGCGGGGGCGGGCAGGCAGGCGTAGAGGGCGGCAAGGTCGGCATCGGTGAGGCCGGGCAGCTGCTCTGCCCGCTGGCAGTGGTGCTGCCAGGCTTGCTGCATGGGGGTGGGAGGGGTGGGATGTTTCATGGTTGCTGATTTCGTTTTTCTATTAGAGTTAGTTTCTTTTGTATTTTTTTGAGCCGGAATTCGATTTGCTTGATGCTTAGGTTGCGGCTGGCAGCCATCTGGGCGTAGGTTTTGCGGTCGAGGTACTCGGTGATGAGCACCTGCTCGTCTGGCTGGAGCTGCGAGATGAGGTGGTAAAGCTGTGAGACCAGTGGGTCGGGTGCGGGCTCGGTGATGTCGGGCAGGTCGGGCAGGAAGGAGAGGAGGGACTGGACCTGACGTTCCTTCCGGTAGATGTTGAGGGCGGCGTGGTAGAGTACATTGTAGACCCAGGCCTCTTGGTTGCGCACATCGGGGCCAGGGGGATGACTCTGCATGACCATCCAGAGGTGGGTGGTGAGGTCGCAGACCATGGCGCGGTAGCCGTAGCTATCGGCCGCGCTGAAGAGGGCGCCTATCTTTTTGATGAGGGGCTCGTAGGTGTGGTAGAGTTCGATGAACTCGGCCAACTTGGCGTCGCGACTATTGTCATTTCCGTTCATTCGATCGGTCTTTCTTGTGGGACAAAAATAATCCCTTTTTCTATATAGACACTTCTCGGAGGCCAAAATCCTAACGAGAGCGTTATTTTTATGTTTTTTTAACAGTCTGGCGATCCTTCGGCTCTTCGGCCGAGAGGGTCTTGGTGTGCCGTGCCCTGCCGGCTATAGTGGTGGCGGCGGTTCAAAGGTAAAAACTAAACGCTCTAGTACAAAGTATGACTGATTCTTGCTCGTATTTCTCAATGTGGCGTGTCTTCGACACGCTGAGTAGTAGGGGTTTCGCTATCCCCACACTGCGCTCCCGTTGGTCGCTTAGTATGGGGTTTCTGCGAGACGTTGCTAGGTCTCGGCAAAGCAAGCAAGC
>DFDY01000090.1 GCA_002368955.1 Bacteroidales bacterium UBA3816 | reverse complement strand
CGACGATGGGGAGGAACGGCCCCCACCGGGGACTGGACTCTGGTTCGTAAGGGGATGAGGGATACCACAACTCCGCACTTCTCCGATAGCGTAGTTTGGTATGCTTGCGCGGATTCAACGGAGCACACTTTTCGTGGCCGCCGTCGCCCACTGTCACATAAACCAGCTCTCTGTTCATGGTGATGCTTGTGGACGGAATGGTGTCGGGGGGACGGTTGCTGTTCAGCGTGCCGATGATGTAGAATACCGAGTCCACCGTGACGGGTTTCTCAAAATAGGCCTCGTAGACACGGAAGTACCGGGTGGCCAACTCGGGCCCGGCTGGGTAGTATTCGGGCGTGGCCGAAAGCTGCAACTTCAACGTTTTGGGCTGCACGGTGTCCCAACGGGCAGAGTCCAGCACCTGCATGTGCGATGTGGAATCGTCCCAGTAGCCTAGAGAGACGTATTCGGGGGCATAGTTGGTGTCTGCCCACTGTACCCACTCGGGATGGTCCAAATATCTCACCATCACTGCCACACCCAGCACCTTCATCGGGGCGGGCGTGTAGTCGGAGACGGCACAGGCTTTCCAGGAACTACCGATGGGGCTGACTATGAGATCATGTCGGTCTGTAGAATCTGTCTGTGCATAGTACCTTCCACAGGTGTCGTACCACTGGGAGTAGTAATAGGGGCGGTGGCGGTGGGTAATCGTGTCGGTCAGCTGGGCCTGGGCGGTCGCCAGGCAGAGCAACGCGGTGAGAATTAAAATTGTTCTTTTCATGGCTTTGAATTTTTAGTTATTATCACTGGGTTATACTAAAATTAGTCTCGGAGGAAGGCCCAGACAGTCTGCTTGTTCGTTTGAAGTAGTTGGGCGGCAGGCTCTACGTGTAGGGCTTTAGGCTGCCGCCCTCGCCATACTCTGTACTCTCTCTCTTACAGGATGGTCAGTTTCTGGGTGGTTTTCAGAGCCTCCTCCGTCGCGCTCAATAGAACGGTATTATCAGTCGACCGGAGGAGGCCTGACGAACTATTCGTACCTTGTAAGATAGATGTCAAGTATCGCTGGGGTGACATCTAGTGTCCTAAACTCCGTAAAATACAAGAACATCGTATTTTGATTGTCGTATACCGTTGGAAGGTAGTCCCATGTATAGTCAGCAACGCTCCCATTGGGATTCCAACAATGGTAGAATAAAACCCGGCATTCTGCCTGTGAGTTGGAATAGATCGTTCGGTACATAGCCGAGTCATATCCTCCCACAGTCACATAGTAGTTCTCCGGGTCATAGAGATATTCTTTGAAGACCACGATAGAGTCGTCACGGAAGTTCATCACGAAACGGTTGGGGGATTCGGGCATACCCCATATCCAGCGGCCACGGATATCGAACCCCTCTATGCTGGTGGGAATGGTGTCGAAGGAGGTCAGGTCAGGCAGGGTGTCCACCTCCGGGTCTACGACAGGCAGGGTGTCAACCCCTGGGTCTACGACAGGCAAGGTGTCTACAATGGGTGTGTGGCCGTTGGGATACATGTTGTCAGAGGGTTCAACATTGTCTTTTTTGCACCCGGCTATTGCTGCAAACACAAAGATGCCGAGTAGGACTGGTTTTAAAACTTTGTTCTTCATTGTTTTAAGGTGTTAGTGTTCATATGCGTGTTAACTATTAATTAAGATTGTTGTCTTCATTATTTTTAATATTAGATAATGTCGTATCATTAATCATTGCATTAATTGCCAGTCAAGGAACGCTTCGCGCTGAAATTGCCTACAAAAATGGAACACACAAATAATTTTTTCTTTATGCGAAAATACTATGCCGTCGTTGTTGAGAAAGCATGACTGGTCCATCGGCTGGGAATAGTTTTTCTTGGGTGAGAATTTATAATCAATATTGCCTCTCTTGTCTTCATATTCCTGGTCATGTGAAAGATATCCAAAGTCGTCCTTCAACCGCTGCCAGGCGGGGTCGGTGGTGGCCTGGAGGAGGGTGACGTCGATAGAGACGGTGTCGTTGAGGGGGAAGTCCTTGACGAAAGAGGCCTCGATGCCGGGCTCCTGGGCATAGTGCCGGTAGACGAGGCTGCACTGGCTTTCGGGCAGGGTGCGGGGCTGGCTCCGTTTAAGGGTGACTGCTGTTCCGACAGTAAGCAGGCTAAGGGCAACCAAAAGTAGCAGGCGGACAGAGGGTTTCATAGGTTGGAGTATAAATAGTTAATGGTACTGAGGGATTCGTCAATGACATGAGAGCCTGTCGAGCAGAAAGGGTCATAGGGTGGCGCCGGGGTGACATCGTAGGCAGCAGAAAAGAGGATAGCCAGAAGGCAGGCTGCCCTGACAATGGACCATGAACTAGAACGACGGGCTGGAGGCTGGGAGGCAAGGCCTGTGGAAGGGGACTTTGCTACAGCATGGCTAACAAGGAGGGATAGCTGCTCGTCAGTGTAAGGGCAACGGCTCCGGGAGAGGGCCTCGGACCGTAGGCGAAGAAGGGTTTCAAAGGGTGTCTTCATATTGTTGCTTAATTTTTTCTATGGAACGTTCATATCGTTTTGCCACAGCATCGGGGGTAAGGTGGACTATAAGGGATATTTCTTTAAAGGTGAAGCCGTCTAGATGGTAGCGGACGATGAGGCGGTTGATGGGGCTGAGACCATCGATGAGTTGGAGGAGGGAAAGGTAGTCTTCGTGTCGGTAGAAGTCGGTGACGGCGGAGGAGTCGAGGTCGTCAAGGTAGGGGTCGATGGGTTGGGTGGGGCGGTTCTGTTTGTTGCGTAGGAGCATGAGTATGGTGTTTGTAGCCACTCGGTAGACCCACATTCGTTCATTTTGGATTTGGCTTAGGGTGCCAATGCTTTCCCAAAGGGCGATGAGTACTTCTTGGAAGCAGTCGTCGGGCTCAAGGGCCGCACTGAGAGTGTAGTCGGAACAGATGTGCCAAAGGAGGTTTTTGTTCCGGATGACCAAGCTTTTGAATTCTTCCTCTTTTGTTTTAGAGTGCATAACGTGGGACGTTTACTAATAAAGGTGCATTTTTTGAGCCAAATTGGACATGGGGTGAAAATTTTTTTTAAACCCCAATCGGTCATTAGACTGACACTAGGTCATAATATCCTCATTTCAAGACATTTTTATGCGATACCAGCTTTTTCTTTCGACATCTTGGCCACATCTCTGTATTGACGTAGCAGGCTGCGACAGGGATGCTGCCCATCTGCTCGAAACAAATACTTATGGCTCTAGTTTGATAAAAGACTGATTTTTAGCAGCCTCGAAGATACTATATTATCTACCAAATTTTTTTTTCATTTTTTTTTGTAGTCATTTAGAAACAATACGTTATATCCACGATTTTTGTTGCAGACCATGGTAAAACCAGTCACAATACAGGCGGATTTCAATAATTTTGC
>DFDY01000041.1:15692-17537 GCA_002368955.1 Bacteroidales bacterium UBA3816 | reverse complement strand
TGCACCTCCCAAGCGCTCAATGGCAGATAGTGGTGCAACTCAACTTGCAGGCGCTGGCGGAGAGACGGTATTAGGAGGTGGTCTAAGTGGGGCTACCCAACTCTATGCGCCAACTCAGAAGACTACTGCTACAGCCAAGCTTACATTTGAGGGGAATGATTATCCTCTTGAAGAAGGCCAGAATATCGTTGGCCGTAAAGGTACCACCTCAAAGGCCACAGTCCAGATAGCCACTGAAGATCGCTATATGAGTCGCCAGCATTGTAGCATCAAAGTTACTACATTGCCCGATGGTACAAAGAAAGCCGTTCTTAGCAACTACCAGAATAAGAATCTGACTACCATCGATGGTGAACCCATCGAGACAGGTGACTCTATCCGCCTGACTGATGGTAACAGTATTACGATGGGACATACTACAGTAACTTTTAAACTCTCGTAACTTATGAAGATTTCACTATATCCACCATTGTCCATCCATGAGATTGGACAGCGTGCCAACCAGGAAGACAGTATTACCCGGTGGGATAATCGTCTCTTTGTGCTTTGTGATGGTATGGGAGGCCATGAGAAAGGAGAAGTTGCCAGTCAGACAGTATGCCAATCGTTAGTCAAGTGGTTTGAGGAGAATATCAAAGATAACTCATTCTCAGATGACCAACTACGTGAAGCTATTGAGTATGCCTATCAGCAACTCGATCAATATGCTGATGGCAATCCCAAACAGATGGGAACGACTCTCACCTTATTATATATATATAAGCAAGGTGTTACAGCTGCCCATATTGGTGATAGTCGTATCTATCACATTCGTCCCAATTCCTCTCCTTCGGGGAGGTTAGGAGGGGTTGTCCTCTATCAATCTCGCGACCATTCTCTTGCCTTTGACCTCTTCCAAGCAGGTGAAATTTCTTATGAGGAGATGCAGAACTTCACTCAGAAGAATGTCATAACCCGTGCAATGACTCCAGGATTGGAGAATCGCCACAGGGCAGATATTATTCATATCACCGACATACAGTCAGGCGATTACTTCTATATGTGTTCCGATGGTATGTTGGAGCAGATGAGCAACGATGAGCTAATGTCCGTGTTTTCTTCTGAAGAAACTGACGAAGAAAAGCAAAAACTTCTGATAGAAACGGACAAAAATCAAGACAACCACAGTGCTTGGATTATTCACGTTAAAGATGTTGAAAAAGAAGAAGGCGACGAACAACTTGTAAACGAGGAGCCTACCTCACGCTGCAATGCCGTTAATATTATTCCCCAAGTGGTTGTTGAAGATGGCGACGATGTGGTCGTTGTCAAAGAGGCTCCAAATAGACAACCATTTTACAAACGGATAAAGAACTTGTTCTGCTTTTCTAAGAATAAAAAATGATATGAAGAAAGAAAATGTTGTAATAGGAGGACTTTACTTCGTTAAGGATAAGCCTTCATTTTATGAAATAAAGACAGAGGTTGACAATTATGGGCAAGTAGAAGGTATCCTATATACTGATAATAATAAATCAGTAAAAACGGTTTTAAAGATTTCTGAATTAGCCCCTATAACTATTACAGGAGAAATTCTCCATTTATTATCTTTCAAAGAGATTGATGGTAATTTAGAAGGACTTCCTAATGAGCATTACTTTGAGTTAAAAACTCAAGACGAACCAATAAGAATGAAAATTGAAAATGGTTGTTTTTGCTATGTTCAAAAAATGGCTAATGCTGTATTCGGTTGTAAATTTGATCAAATGCCTTATTTCCATCAACTTCAGGTCCTTCTTGCCCCATTCTGTCCAATTGATATTCAAATAATTATTAAGAACTATGCAACATCTACAATCTAACACC
>DFDY01000041.1:12820-15633 GCA_002368955.1 Bacteroidales bacterium UBA3816 | reverse complement strand
CAGGGTGGAAAATATAGAATAGAGCAAGTGCTGGGTCAGGGAGGTTTCGGTATAACTTACTTGGCTGTTCAAGAAATGCTGAATAGAAAAGTCGCTATAAAAGAGTTCTTTATGCGAGAGTATTGTGATAGATATAATGGCAACACTTCAATTTCAACAAATACGCCAGCTGCTCATGATATTGTTGAGCGATTTAAGAAGAAATTCATATCAGAAGCAAGCACTATAGCAAAATTTCGTCATCCTAATATTATAGATATATATGACGTTTTTCTCGAGAATAATACAGCATACTATGTCATGGAGTATATAGAGGGAGAATCCCTTGAGGATGTTGTTAGAAGTCAGGGCGCTTTATTTGAAGCAACGGCAATTAACTATATTAGACAAGTTGGTGCTGCCCTTGAATGTATGCATCAACAGATGATAAATCACCTGGACGTGAAACCTGCTAACATTATGCTCAGAAGTAACAAAAAAGAAGTCGTATTAATTGACTTTGGCATTTCCAAGCTTTACGATGACGATGGAAAAGAACTCACTACGACATTAGTCGGAGTTAGCGAAGGCTATGCTCCTATTGAACAATATCAAAAAGGTTCACTAAAAGAGTTTAGTCCCCAAACTGATATATATGCTTTAGGAGCAACATTTTATAAACTCATTATAGGCAAAACCCCTCCTTCCATAAATGACATAATATGTAATGGTCTTAGTTTCCCTGGTAAGATATCCTCATCTGTAGAGAACTTGATAAAGAATGCAATGAACATAAATAGAAATCAAAGACCTTCCTCTATAACTTCTTTTTTACAACCACTTGATATGGTGAAGAATGAATATGATATGCTCGTTGATACTGCTGAAAGCGAATCGACTTTGGCAATGTTGGGTGGTAAAACCCATATTGAATCCATAGCAAAGAAATTATTTCAATATGACAATTGTGGTGACGTCTTGGTAGGTGAGGGGCTGGCCTGTGTTTATAGGCAAGGGAAAGGAGGTTATATTGATATGAATGGAGTAGAAGTAATACCATGTGTTTTCGAATCTGCTTACCCATTTTATAATGGATTGGCCCAAGTAAAGAAAGAGGGGAAATATGGATGGATTAATAAAAAGGGGAACATTGTAATACCGATTGTTTATGATTATTGTCAGAGTTTCCGGGATGGATTGGCTTTTGCTAAAATAGGTGACAAACTGGGTTGCATAGATACGAAGGGAAAGGATGTGATACCTTTCGTATATGACGATGTTTTTAATGGTTTTTGCAATGGCTTGGCATCTGTGGCGATTAATGAAAAATGGGGCTTTATTGATAAAAATGGAAAGGTCGTTATTCCCTTCATTTATGATTATGCTACAGATTTTCATGATGGTTTCGCGATAGTTAAAAAAGGAAATAAATATGGTTGTATTGATAAAGAAGGTAACGAAGTTATTCCGATTGGGAAATATGAATGTATCTCAGGAATGGATTTCTCATTAGATAAAGAGGGCTTGACAGCAGTAATGACAAGTGGAAAGTGGGGATATTGTGATGATAATGGAAAAGAAATTATATCTTGTGTATACGATAAAGTTAGCCGTTTTAGTGAGGGGTATGCGGCCGTATGGAAGAGCAATTGGGCTTATATCAACAAGAATGGAGAATTGATGACAAAATTTAAATTCTATGACGCTTACGATTTTGAAGATGGATATGCCGTAGTTCAGAATGCTAATCGCAGATATGGCGTTATAGACAAAAAATTTAATGAGTTTATACCCTATGAATATCAAGAAATTTTTCAAAAAGAAGGATTCTCTGTTAAGTTAAATGGGAAGTGGGGATTTATAGATATAAACAGGAAGATAATACATCCGTGTGTCTATGATGAAAGGATTTGGTTTGATAATGGTTTTGCTTTTGTACAGAAGGATGGAGTCTTGGGATGTTTGGATATGGAAGGGAGAAGTACATTTGATTATTTGAATAAGTAAGTCGACAAATATGACTGATTGTAATAAAGCTAAATATTGTTATCGTTTGAGACCAATGAATAATTTGACTATTGATGAACTCAATAATCATTATCTTTGGTTTTCAAAAAGGAGTGGTTTCAAAGACAAATATGATGCAAATATTGGCGCATTCATAGAAGATACACCTCAAATAGAACGTGGACTACAATTAATATATACAGAAGAGGGTATTAATGAGATCGTGCGACAGATGGATAACATTGGTATATGTTGTTTTACTAAGAAATTGCCACAAAGGAATAACCTTACATATTTTCCTAATGGCACAAGATCTATTTGTATAGAATATAATCAAAGATTGTTGGAAGATTTTTTCTTAAAAAGTAAGTTCGCATTAGCCTACCCTTTTAAAAATGTAATATATTGCAAAGAGCCGACAAAGATTGAAAGTGATGGCTCGTATCATATTCTCACCAAGAAGCACAAGGATGGTTGTGAATATAGTTCGATAATGAGTATCTTTTCTGACATTAGAAAAGTAGATAAACTTTTTGAACTATTGTTGACACGAATTAACGGAAGATATAGTAAGCAGAAAGAAATGAGAATAATTTTAGGTGGAAGAAATTGGGAGTATTTAGATGTTTCCCAACCGGGATATAAGATTGAAATTCCAGTGGATACTATCTCTAAGGTCTATATTTTTACAGATCCCAACTCTTCTTTTTGTCAAGAACTTGAAAAATTAGATTATCTGAAAGATAAAATAGAGATAATAGACGAATAATAATTATATGCAACACCTACAACCAAACACCACCTTACAGGGTGGAAAATACAGAATA
>DFDY01000041.1:7244-12763 GCA_002368955.1 Bacteroidales bacterium UBA3816 | reverse complement strand
AATAGAGCGAGTGCTGGGGCAAGGAGGCTTTGGCATAACGTACTTGGCTGTGCAAACTTCGTTGCAACGTAAGGTTGCTATCAAGGAATTCTTTATGAAGGATTTCTGTAGTCGAGATGAATCAACTCGCACGATGTCTGCTCCTTCACCGGGTAGCAGTAAGCTCGTTGAGCAGTACAGAAAGAAGTTCATAAAGGAAGCAAGGAATTTAGCAAGACTCAACCATCCTCATATCATCAGTGTGATAGATGTGTTTGAGGAAAATGGTACTGTGTATTATGTCATGCCTTATCTGATAGGTGGCTCTTTGCAGGATTATGTCAAGACGCATGGCACTCTTTCAGAGCAAGAGGCGATGAAGTATGTAAAACAGATTGCTAGTGCTCTGAAATATATGCACGAAGAACAGCATATCTGCCACTATGATGTGAAGCCTGCTAATATCCTATTGGATGACAAAGGGAATGCAGTCTTGATAGATTTTGGCATCTCCAAAAACTATGATGCCCAAGGACAAGAAACAACAACGACTCCAATAGGTATGAGTGAGGGTTATGCGCCCATCGAGCAATATCAGCAAAACGTGGAAGAATTCTCGCCTGTGAGTGATGTGTATGCTTTAGGAGCTACTTTATATTTCCTTCTTCATGGTAAGCGACCTGTGTCTGCAATACATCGCGCAAGTGGTACTGCTCTTCTGATGAGCATCCAGCTCTCGCAAAATGTCAAAGACATCATTAATGCTTCTATGAAAGTGTCAAAACGAGAAAGGGCAAAGAGTGTGGATGTGTTTCTAAAAGCGGGATGTGTTTCTGAGCAAGAGTCAAACTCATTCAATAGTTTTGTGCCTGATGACGAAGAAACAATAATCGAAAAGCCGATAAGACAAAATAGTGTTACGGAGGTGAATGAAGGTTCATCAACATGGAAATACATTATAGGAGCATTATTGATAATAGCTTTAATTGCAGGCTACATCTATTATAACAACGTGAGCTCACAAAACAATAAACCGCAAATAGAAAAAGCGAGCTATCAAGATTTTTTTGACAAGTAGTAAAAACAAATAAAAGATAGAATTATGAAAAGAATGATTAAATCACTGATGCTGGTTATTATGGCATCTGTTTTGTTCGCTTCCTGCGATGAACAAAAGAAAGAACTGAAGAGTCTGGTTGAAAAAATGAACAGCGAATGTCCATTGCCGTTAGGCGATATCGGATCAGTTAATAGTATTATTTTTGATGGTGAAATTGTAGAAATGAAATTTACTAGCAATGAATCATTTGCTCCTATTTCTTCTTTGTCAAATCATCAACAAGAACTGAAAGAGATGCTTGGTATGAGTTTTTCAAAGGGATCGAATGATAAACTTGTAGAAAAAATAATCGCTGCTGGAGTGAATTTTCGATCTGTTTTTGTTGGAATGCAAAGTGGAGAAAAGATTGTACTTGAAGTTACACCTAATGATTTGAAAACTTATGCAGAAAAATACTCAAATATGACTGACCAACAGAAATTGATAGTCACTATGTATATTGGCACTAAGGTCAAACTACCTGTAGCAGTTGACAATACGACGAAGTTGGTTGGCTTGTCTTTGACTTCTGATGCCCTAAAATACAAATTCGAAGTGAATGATGCAGAAACTGGACAAAATCTTGAATCTTCAATCAGTTTTATGAAATACATTACCCTGTCACAAATGGCCAATAGTTTGAAAGGTGGAATGATGGGTGAGAGAAATAGACAGTTCTATCAAGCTTTAATAGATTGTAATCAAGGAGCAGAGTATGAGTATCATGAATTGCAGACTGGCAAAAGAATGTCATTTAGAATTTCAATAGATGAAATACGAGAAGTACTTAATGGCAAATGGGACAATCAGCCTTCCGCCAAAGATTGGGAGAATTTAGGTAACGTATTAGAACAATATGCTGATTCCTATGACGTGGATTCGATAGAAGTCGTTGATTCTGTGGCAGAAGATTATACGTGGTAATATGCAACATCTACAATCTAACACCACCTTGCAGGGTGGAAAATACAGAATAGAACGAGTGCTGGGGCAAGGAGGCTTCGGCAATACGTATGTTGGCTACAATACGGAGTTTGAAGAAACGGTAGCCATCAAGGAGTTCTTCATGAAAGGCGTAACGGAACGTGACGAAACGACTTCCGTTGTCAGTGTTAGTAATGCTGACAATGTGCAGCAGTTCGAGGAACAACGAGAGAAGTTTAAGAAAGAGGCTCGAAGGTTGCGCAAGTTGAAGAATGAGCATATCGTGAAAGTTCATGACCTGTTTGAGGAGAATGGAACTGCCTATTATGTGATGGACTATATCGATGGAGAGTCGCTAGCAGAAAAGATGAAAAAGACAGGCCAACCATTTACTGAGGCAGAAGTCAGGGGCATTCTTTCACAGATACTCGAAGCATTGAAAGAAGTGCATCAGAACGAGATATGGCATTTGGACTTGAAGCCAGGAAACATCATGGTGGATAAGCAAGGAAATGCTTATCTGATAGACTTCGGTGCCAGTAAGCAGATTCGTGCCAATGGCAGCATGACAACATCTACGGCCCTTTGCTATACACCTGGTTATGCTCCCAATGAACAAATTGGCCAAATGTATGATCGCTTTGGGCCATGGACAGATATTTATGCCCTTGGCGCTACAATTTACAATCTTCTGACAAACAAAAAACCACCTATGGCAATAGACATAGAGGAGGACGAGGAAGAAGCTTTTGATTTTTCAAACAGCATTTCTGAAGAGATGCGCAAGTTGGTCGTGTGGATGATGCAGCCCAAGAGGAAAGCAAGACCACAAAATGTTGGTGTCATTCTCGAAAAAATGAATAGTTCAAATACTAATGTGCAAGCCCCCCCAATGGTTGTGAATAATAGCAAAGAACCCGTCTTGCCCACTCCTTTATCATTTGAGTCAGAAGAGACATTGTTGGCAGGTGTGCCACAAGGCCCCAAACAAAGCCAAATGAGCAATATGGACGAGAAAGGCGTTCATGCTGTGGACTTAGGGCTAAGCGTATTATGGGCTGACTGCAATGTTGGTGGTACAACTGATGCTCCTACGGGAGAATTGTATGGTTGGGGCGATGCCACTGGACTTAAAACTTCACAGGACGTTAACGACTACTTGGATTATAAAGGCGGATTGTATCTCTCTACTCCAAAGGATATTTCAGGAACAAAGTATGATATAGCATCACAGAAATGGGGTGAAAAATGGAAAATGCCAAATAGAAAGCAATGGGAAGAATTGATTACGAAATGCCAATGGAAAAAAGTTAAGCAAGGTCATATAGAGGGTTATCGCGTATGGGGACCAAATGATAATACTATTTTTCTTCCGTTCACAGGTATCAGATTCGACAAGAATGTATCTAACACTTATTCGGGCTATTACTGGACAAGTGAACTTGCTCAAGACGATAACACTTGCGCATACTACTTCTATTTTGATGCAGAGACCTGGAACGATAATGTTAACACTCGTAACTATGTATATAGCGGAAGAGCAGTTAGGCCTGTATGTGATAAAGAAGATCATGTCTAACACATTCCATATAATAGTATAGCTGGGTGGAAATAAGCATTTAGACAAAACAGTTTCGTACAACAATCCCACTACTTCATACAAGATGGTGGGATTGTTGCTGTTTATACAGGATTTCTTGATTATCTTTGTACCAGAAACTCCAAATCTTTTATCCGAAAAAAAACACATGACACATGACAGACAGGTTTTCTTAAATAAATTCCTAAGCCCTTGGAACTGTCGAAAATAATGCTTAGCTTTGCACGCAGAAGATACTCCGTGCTGCCAAGAAAACTTAATTCCATTCAATTAGGATACAAACGTTTTTCTTTCTGTCTTCGTCGTTCAATCCCATTTACAGAGTAATAGCGTCATGTTCAACATTATGGTAGAATGGAGTAATGCGGCTTGCCTCCCATTCCTTCTTGGTGTACATAATAGGATTTATCTCGGCTCCCAATTCCCATCCAAGCTTTGTGAGCGGATAGGTGATGGCATCATAATCATCAGGCTGTAGCTTGTCCTTATCCATAACAATCAGGATGTCCCAGTCAGAGTTGTAACGGGCATCTCCGCGGGCTTGTGAACCGTAGAGTTTTGCAGTAGCATGCTTAGGGAGAGTCTGCGCCAGCATCTGCTTGATATTGCCAAGTATCTTCTTATCCATTCCGTTGCAAAGGTAAAGATGTTTCTTGAAACTTCCAAATTTTCGGGCACATTTTTTTGTTAGGCATAAGCTTTCCTTTGCCTCTGGCTCGACACCTTCAGCAGGCTTGGCACTGGCTCCTGCTGTCTGGTTGTTGAGTGTCTGACCGTACAGTTTCTCATATTCGTCCCAAGGAAGATGGTCGCCCAGCCAAACCCAGCGGTTGGTCTTGTCCAACCCTTCAAGGGAGGACCTGAAACCGTCAATGGTCAACTGCTTGTAGCTTGGCTTAAATCTCATCTGCTTGTCAGTTTTAACACCCAAAGGTACTCATTTTTTTGTTAAACAAAAGAAGAAATAATGTTATATATATTTAAATGTCAATTAGTTACTAACAAATCAGCAAACACTAATTAAGGTGGGGCTGCCATTACAGTGCAGCAATCTCCTCAGCCGTCAGACCGGTGTATTTGGCTATCAGCTCCACCGCCATGTTGTCGGCCCTCATCTTGAGGGCATTCTCACGCCTTGTTCTGGCTTCGCCTTCGGCACGTCCTTCGGCAAGGCCTTCAGCACGTCCTTCGGCAAGGCCTTCGGCATGGCCTTCTTCATGGCCCTCGTTCCAGCCTTCGGCGTGGCTCTCGTCCCTTAGTGTCTCCCAGGCATCGCGGGCGGCATGGACACTCACCATGTATTCCCTGTATTCACGCTGTTCTTGCTCGGTCATGCTCATATAGGCCAGTTTCTCGCGGGCGGCCTGCAAGCCGGGGGTGGTGGTGTCTTCGCTGATGACGGCATCCTTCAGGTACTGCATCCATTCTTCGATGGGGGTCTTGGCCACCTCGTTGAAATGGCTGACCATCAGCAGGAAATACTCGGGGAATATCTCTTCGGGCATTGTCATGCGCGCCTTGGTCTTGCTGATGTACTTGCGCTCGCTCTCGGTGTTGAAGCGCAGCACGCTGTCTTTCTTCGTCATGCCGCGAAACGTGGTGACGCCGTGGTAGGCATAGTCATCGCCCGCGCCGAAGTCGAAATAAAGGATGTTAATGGAGTATATCTTGCGAATGACGCTATAGTCCTGGCCGATACCTATCTGCTCGATAATAGACGTTGCCGTGCCGAAGAGGATGCGCTGGAAGAAGTCGCGCTCCTTGGTCAACTGCACCTCGACGATGATGTATTCACCGTCCGCTGTCTTGGCCTTTACGTCCACGCGGTTTGTCTTGTCCTCAAACCTATCCTTATTGCCCTCACTCTCCAGTATCTCCGTAATGGTCACCGTCTCGCCAAGGAGCACGGTGATGAGG
>DFDY01000041.1:0-7140 GCA_002368955.1 Bacteroidales bacterium UBA3816 | reverse complement strand
CCCAGTCGAAACGTACATATTTGCTCTTGTCTGTCATGGTGGCAAAAGTACGCAAAAAAATGCGAACGGCCAAAGACCTTTGCGACTTTTTGCGGTTTTGCGGCACATTTTTTGTCAATATTACGAATGAGCCTTTTGTGTATCCGAAATTTATGATTAACTTTGCAGCGCACATGTCGCCTCCTACTGCAAAGCAGTGAAATAGCTGTTAGTTATATGGAAGACAAAAGATACCGACAGAATAAAGAAACAAGAATCAGAGAACAAACGATAATCTGCAATAGAACATGAAGCAAGCAATACTGCTCCTGATGATGATGGGCCATATAGCAGCCATGCTGGCCCAGAACAGCGTCAGCTCGCCGGACGGGAGGCTGACGGTGACCGTTTATACCGAAGAGGGACGCGCCATGTATGCCGTTGACTACGACGGGCAGCGGATGGTGATGCCGTCGCGGCTGGGGCTGACGACGGACTATGCCGATTTTACGCGTGGGATGACGATGGGCGAGGTGCGCATGGAAGACGTGAGGAAGCCATACGACATGACGCGCACGAAGAGAGCCCACGTAGCATACGAGGCGCGGCGCATGGACGTGGCACTGCTGAATGCCAAGGGGCAGCGCATGGACGTGACCTTCATGGTGGGCAACAACGACATCGGCATGCGCTACACGCTATACCGACAGGCGAACGACAACCCGAAGAGTGCCGCGGTGAAGAGTGAGGCCACATCGTTCCGGCTGCCCGAGGGCACGACGACGTTCCTGTCGCCACAGAGCAAGGCGATGGTGGGCTGGGAGCGCACGAAACCCAGCTACGAAGAGGTGTATGGTGCTGACGAGGCCATGGAGAAGCCGTCGGCGTTCGGAGAGGGCTATGTGTTTCCGGCACTCTTCCACGTGGGCGACAGCGGATGGGTGCTCGTCAGCGAGACGGGTGTGGCATCAGGATATGTGGGCAGCCACCTGAGCGACTATGACCGCGAGACGGGATATACCATTGCCTACCCCATGGCAGGCGAGAACAACGGCAACGGCACACCGTGGGCAGGCATCGCACTGCCCGGAAGCACGCCGTGGCGCACCATCACCGTGGGGCGCACATTGGCCCCCATCGTAGAGACCACCGTGGCCTACGACCTGGTGGAGCCGCTCTACGAGGCTGGCGGCGACTACCGCCCGGGCCGCTACACGTGGAGCTGGCTGATAGGGCAGGACGAGAGCATCACGTATGACGAGCAGGTGCGATTTATCGACCTGGCGGCGGCGATGGGCTTCGAGTATTGTCTGGTGGACAACTGGTGGGACAGGAACATCGGGCGCACACGCATGGCACAGCTGGCCCGATATGCCGCAGGCAAGGGCGTGGGGCTGCTGCTGTGGTACAACTCGAACGGATATGAGAACGACGCGCCGCAGACACCCAGGCAGTGCATGAACACCGCCACGGCCCGCGACCGCGAGATGGCATGGCTCAAGAGCATCGGCGTGAAGGGCATCAAGGTGGACTTCTTCGGCGGTGACAAGCAGCAGACCATGCAGCTCTACGAGGATATTCTCTGCGATGCCAACCGCTACGGCCTGCAGGTGGTGTTCCACGGGTGTACGCTGCCGCGAGGGTGGGAGCGGATGTTCCCCAACTTCGTGAGCAGCGAGGCGGTGCTGGCCTCAGAGAACGTGTATTTCACCGAAGAGCATGCACGCCGCGAGCCCTTCGACCTGACGCTGCACCCCTTCTGCCGCAATGCCGTGGCTGCCATGGACTGGGGCGGCATCATCATGAACCGCCACATGAGTGCCGACAACCGCAGCCGACATACGCGCAAGACCACCAACACGTTTGAAATGGCCAGCGGCATCACCATGCAGACGGCGGTGCAGTGTGTGGCCATGCGCCCCAACAACCTGCAGGAGCTGTCGCAGGTGGAGCTGGACTTCCTGCGCACGATGCCCACCGCATGGGACGAGACACGATATATCGACGGCTATCCCGGACGCTACGTGGTATTGGCGCGACGCTGCGGCAGCCGATGGTACATAGCGGGGCTGAACGCCGGGCAGGAGGAGCGGCGGCTCACGCTGACGCTGCCCATGCTGAAGGCGGGGCAGACGGTCGGCTACTATACCGACAACAAGCAGGGGGAGACAGCACTGAAGCCGCTGCGGGTGGACAAGCGGCAACAGGTAAAGATAGTCATGCAGCCCAACGGCGGCATGGTGCTTATTTCTTCAACTTAAAGGAGGTTTCGATGCTGTTCAGTTCGTCGAGGAACGCCTTGTCAACCTTCAGGCGCTGCTCGACGGCACTGCAGCTGTGCAGCACGGTGGAATGGTCGCGCCCGCCGATGAGCTGTCCGATGCGCGAGGCAGGCATCTTGGTGTACTTCTGCGCCAGATACATAGACACCTGGCGCACGAGCACATAGTCGCGCTTGCGGCTGCGGCTGAACACATGCTGCTGGCTGACGCTGTAATGGTTGCAGACGGTCTCCAGAATGTCATCGACGGTGAGCGGGTGGTTGTCCACCTTGACGGCACGCTGGATGACACGCTCGGCCAGCCGCATGTCGATATTGGAATTATAGACCACGGAATAGGCCAGCAGCGAATTGACCACACCCTCCAGGTCGCGCACGGAGCCGTTGGCCGTCTCGGCAATAAACTCGATGACGTCGGCAGGAATCTTCAGTCCGTCGCGGCGGCACTTCGAGTTCAGGATGTCGATGCACAGCTGCACGTTGGGCTTCTCCAGCTCGGCTATCAGTCCGCACGAGAAACGCGTGAGCAGACGGTCCTTCACGCCCTGCAGGTCAACAGGCGGGCGGTCGGAGGCCAGCACAATCTGCTTGCCCAGGCGGAACAGGTGGTCGAAGATGTGGAAGAAAGTGTCGAGGGTCTTGGACGCCGTGGCCCACTCCTGGATGTCATCGACTATGAGCACGTCGATGGTCTGGTAGAACTGGATGAAGTCGTTGACGCGGTTCTGGCGCACGGCATCGGTGAACTGCACCTGGAAGAGACGCGCCGACACATAGAGCACGCGCTTCTGGGGGTACATCTCCTTGCAGCGCACACCGATGGCATTGATGAGGTGCGTCTTGCCGCAGCCCGAGGGCCCATAGACGAAGAAGGGGTTGAAGGTGGTCTTGCCGGGATGCTCGGCGATGGACACACCCACGGTGCGCGGCAGCTTGTTGGAGTCGCCCTCGATGAAGCTCTGGAACGTCTTGTGTACGTCGAGCTGCGGATTGAGGTCGCTAGGGGCGGCGTCGAGCATGGTGGGCGCCTGGTTGCCACGGGTGGTAGCCTCGGGCTTGTCGATAGCCACCGGCTCGCTGCCCAGCTCATCGACCGTCAGCTGGTGGGCCTGATCTACCACGATGCGGTAGTTCAGCTGTACATGGGCACCGAAGCAGCGGTTGAGCACCTTGCTGAGCAGGGGCACATAGTATTGCTCCAGATACTCGTAGAAGTACCTGCTGGGCACTTGCAGGAGTAGCGTCCGAGTAGCTTCGTCGTAGTGCTCGAAGACGATGGGCTCGAACCAAGCTTTATATTGTTGCTCTGCGACGTTTGCCTTGATGAGCGAGAGGCAGTTGTCCCAAAGCGCCTTGGAGTTGTTTACCATGCGCGTTACTTATTTAATATGTTCGTTTTTTTACTATAGTCAGACGGTAGGGTCTTCGGTTTTCGGTTGCAAAGTTCGCAAATTTTTTTGAATCTTGCAAATGCGAAAAAATACCACCAAAGACGGATGCTGCCGTAACTTGCGGTGTGAACGCGCTTTATGCCACTTCCAGACAGAGTGTATGCAAGAGAGGGTGTTGCAAAATAGCAACGTCTTGTGGCACAGTGTATTATACGGAAACTGCACAGACGGCGGGTCTGTGCAGTAGTAGGTTTGTTCGCCTTGCGGAACGCTTGCAATATCAGGCATTTGTAGGGATGGCAGGGAAGAAAAAGACAGCGGTAGTGTTATTTAGACAATTTAAAAATTGCCTCCCTTGCCGTCATTTGTCTTTCTTGCCGAATACCGAGAAATGCACGTAGCGCTTCGGGTGCGCCTTCAGGTCGATGAGCAGCGAGTCAGCAGCAGCCACGGTGTTGTTCAGATTCTGGTAGAGGGTGGGGTCGCGCATGAGCAGCCCCAGCGTGCCCTCGTTGCTGTTGAGGCGCTGCGTCATCTGCTCGACGTTGGCCAGCGTCTGGTTCACCTTCGCCATGGTGGCAGCCACATCGACCGCCGACAGATGGGCCGTGAGCTGCTCGGTGTTGGTGAGCACGCCGTCGGCCTTGGTCATCAGGCCCGGCACGTCGCGGTTGAGGCGGGCCGACAGCGCGCGCAGCTCTACGCTGGTGGCATTGAGATTGCCCGTCATGCCCTCGACGTTGTGCAGCACGTTGCGCAGGGCGGGGTCGGCCAGCAGCAGGTTCAGGCTGGTCATGATGGAGTCGAGCTTGGGCACAATGCGCTCTACGGCAGGCATCATTTCGCCTACCTTGCCCATCAGCCCCTGCTGTGCGCCGCCGGGAATAGTGTCGCCCTTGCCGATCAGGTGGAGGGGGTCGCCGTCGAGTACGAGGTTGATCTTGATATTGCCCAGCAGGTCGCTGTCGATGACGGCATGCGAGCCGACGGGCATGCGCAGCTGTTTGTCCAGGCCCACGACGGCGATAATCTTGCCGCCGGGCTGATAGTCATATACAATCTCCTTGACCACGCCCACGCGGTAGCCGTTGGCATAGACGGGTGCCGATGGCGACAGGCCGCTGACATCGTCGAAAGCCACATAGTAGGCATCGTCGCTGGAAAAGAGGTCGAGTCCCTTCAGGAACTGCAGGCCATAGAACAGCACCACGATGCCCACGATGGCCACCAGTGCTATCTTAACTTCCTTGGTAAAGAACTTCATATTGTTGTTGTCGTTTTGTTTAATTTTATTTTTTATTTCTCTTAAATTCCTGTATGGCCTCACGCACGTCCATTTTCACACCGTCGCGGAAGGCGATGATGAAGGCCTGCGGAAAGTCGCCCGTCAGCGTCTTGCGCAGACGGTAGATCTCGTTGTAGTCGGCAGACGAGCCCACCGTATATTTAAACAGACCGCCTTCCTGATAGCAGTCGGCATCGCGGTGCCCCTTCAGTTGCTTGTCGGTGGGCTTCAGCTTTACTGACGAGGTGAGTATCTGTACCTTGAAGACGGGGGCGGAAGTCGGAGCGGCAGCAGCTGCCGCATCCTTGGCAGGCGTCTTTGCCGCATCCTTGGCAGGGGCTTTTGCCGCATCCTTGGTAGGCGTCTTCTCCGCCTCCTTGGCAGGGGTCTTTGCGGGGGTGGCCGGTACGGTGTCGGCGGGCTGCGCCATGGTGATAGAGTCGGTGTTGGGAGCCTCGGCGGGCTTCTCGCTTTCTACCGTCTTGCCCTCGCGGGCCTCGGCCAGCTCTTCGGCCACTTTGCTCTTCTTGCGCTTGCGCTTTTTCGCGTCCTTCTCGGCTTTCTCGGTCTTCACGTCCTGCGGCACCACAGAGGGGATGTCCACCTCCTGCTTCGTTTCTATGCGATAGGGCACGGTGCTGTTCTTGTCGTACTTGTTCTTATAGTCGATGAATGCCTGGTAGATGCCCTGTGCATAGCGGCGCCGGGCATCATCGGTATTCATGAACTGCTCCTCGTCGCGGGTGGAGATGAAGCCCAGCTCTATCAGACAGCCGGGCATCGACGTGAGGCGCAGCACGGCAAGGTTGTCCTGGTGGGCACCCATGTCCTGCCGGCCCGTGGCACGGCATACGCGGCGCTGCATGAACTTGGCCAGCTCTACGCTCATCTCCATGTTCTTGTCCTGAATGAACTCGAACATGATGTTGCTCTCTGCCGAATTGGGGTCGTAGCCCTGATAGGTTTGCTTGTAGTCTTTCTCCAGGAAGATGACGGCGTTCTCGCGCTTGGCCACCTCGAGGTTCTCCATCACGCCGTTCTGCTTGCCCGTGCGCTTGCTGCGCCCGAGGGTGTAGGTCTGGAAGCCGCGGGCTATGTGCCGCTTGGGCAGCGCGTTGATGTGTACGGAGATAAACAGGTCGGCCTTGGCGTTGTTGGCTATCTCGGCACGTTTGTACAGCTCTACGAAGCGGTCGGTCTTGCGGGTATATATGACGTGTACATCGGGGCAGTTGCGCTCTACCAGCTGTCCGAAGGCGAGGGCATACTTCAGCGTCAGGTCCTTCTCCTTCGAGATGGCTCCTTGCGCGCCGGTGTCGTGGCCTCCGTGGCCGGCATCTACCACCAGCGTGAACTTCTTGCCTGCTGCCGACGCGGCAACGGCAAGGAATAGCGTGACACACAGAGTCAATATCCGGCTGTTCCTCATTGCTTGTCGTTGATTAAGTGTAACTCCACGCCGGCTCCCTGGCAGTCGGCACCCATGGGCGGGTTCAGCTTGGTGACGGAAATGTCGAGCGATGCCGCCTGCGGGAAATGGTCGAAGACGGCCTGTCCGATGCGCCCTGCCACATGTTCCAGGAGCATGGAGGGCCGCTCCATCTCGAATTTCACCACATGGTACAGCTCGGCATAGTCGAGGGTCACCTCCACCATGTCGTGGCTGACGGCCTGGCTCACATCGATGCCCACACGCAGCGACACGCTGAAGTCGGCTCCCACCTGCCGTTCCTGGGGCAGCACCCCATGGAACGCGTGGAAGCGGGCCTCGCGGATATATACATACGAATGTTCTATCTTCATCGTTACTCTAAAAAAAAAGCTCTGTCGTGTAAAGTGCTTAACCTTGTTTTATGACGGTATGCACGGTGGTGCGTCACACGTCATCCGCAACGGCTGGAGCCGCAGTTCTTGCATATCAGACAGCCCTCCTGGTAAACCAGGCTCTCGCTGCCGCAGTTGGGACACTTCTGCCCCTTGGCCTCGGTGCCGTCAACGATGTATTTCTTCAGGGCACGCTCTACGCCCACCTTCCACGTGTTGATGCTTTCCGACTTCAGCTGCAGGCTCGACACGAGCTTGATGACGTGGTCGATAGGCATGCGGTAGCGCAGCACGCCCGAGATGAGCTTGGCGTAGTTCCAGTATTCAGGGTTGAACTTCTCAGACAGGCCCTCCACCGTGGTCTTGTAGCCGCGCTTGTT
>DFDY01000204.1 GCA_002368955.1 Bacteroidales bacterium UBA3816 | reverse complement strand
GTCCATGACAATATATTTGTCTTTGGGCGAACGGCCGGTATAAATGCCAGTCATGACATTCATGGCTCCCAGCTCTGTGAGCTGCCCCTTGTCATATCCTGTGAGCGAAGGGTCGGACTCAAATTGAAAATACTCTTCGTAAGAATTGTTGTAATGAATGCTCTTTATTCCAGTAATACCGAGGCATTCGAGATCTTTAACTAATTTTTCGTTCATTGTATGTATAGATTATTTTACTATCTAAAAAAGGTGACCGACTATCTTCTGTTGCTGGCCTTGATGGCTGCCTGGGCAGCTGCCAGACGTGCCAAAGGCACGCGGTAGGGGCTGCAGCTGACATAGTTCAGGCCGGTCTGATAGAAGAATTCCACCGAAGCGGGGTCGCCGCCATGCTCGCCGCAAACGCCGCACTTGAGGTTCTCGCGGCTGCTGCGGCCACGGTCCACACCCATCTTCACCAGCTGACCCACACCCTTTTGGTCGATGGTGTTGAAGGGGTCGGCCTTCAAGATCTTCTCATCGACATAGGTGTGGACGATGGAGTTGACATCGTCGCGGCTGAAGCCGAAAGTCATCTGCGTAAGGTCGTTGGTGCCAAAGCTGAAGAATTCGGCCACCTCGGCAATACGGTTGGCCACGATGGCAGCACGCGGAATTTCAATCATAGTGCCGTACATATAGGAGATGTACACACCGTATTTTGCCTGCACTTCGGCCTTCACACGGTCGGCCAGCATCTTCTGGTGTTCCAGCTCGTGGACATTGATGGTGAGCGGGACCATGATTTCGAGATGCGGATGATAGCCTTCCTGCAGCAGTTCGGCGGTAGCACTGAAGAGGGCGCGATACTGCGTCTCGGTGATTTCGGGGTAGATAATACCCAGACGCACACCACGCATACCCATCATGGGGTTCACCTCGCGCAGGGCTTCCACGCGTGATTTGATGTCTTCAAAATCCATGCCACGCTCCTCGGCCACCTCGCGCTGCTTCGATTCGGTTTGGGGGACAAACTCGTGCAGCGGGGGGTCCATCAGACGGAATGTGAGGGGCTTGCCGTCCATCACCTTCAGGGTGTGCTTGGCCACATCTTTGATATAGGGTTCCAGTTCATTCAGCCAGTCTCTACGGGTTTCGGTGGTGTCGCTCAAAATCATGTTGCGCAGTTTTTCCAAGGGCTTCTCACTGTTCTTGCCATAGAACATGTGCTCGATGCGGAACAGACCAATGCCCTCGGCGCCAAAGTCAATGGCACGCTGAGCATCCTCGGGGTTGTCGGCATTGGCACGCACACCCATAGTACGGTAGCGGTCAACGATGTCCATAAACGACTGGAAGCGGGGATTGGTGGTGGCATCCACCATGCGAATCATGCCGTCATACACCCAGCCTTTGGAGCCGTTGAGCGAAAGGAGGTCGCCTTCGCCATAAGTTTTCTTGCCAATGGTGAGGGTTTTGGCCTCGGCATCAATAATGAGGTCCTCGCAACCCACAATGCAGCACTTGCCCCAACCACGGGCCACCAGGGCTGCATGGGAGGTCATGCCACCGCGGGCGGTCAGGATGCCGTTAGCGGCGCGCATGCCCTCGACATCTTCGGGGTTGGTCTCTTCGCGCACCAGGATGCACTGGATTTTGGCGCGGCGATACTCCTTGGCCTTCTCGTTGGTGAAAGCAATATATCCGACAGCACCGCCAGGGCCGGCAGGCAGTCCCTTGGCAATGGGTTTGTGTTTCTTCTCGTCTTCGGCGTCAAGGATGGGGTGCAGCAGCTCGTCCAACTGAGCGGGGCTCATGCGCATCACCACCTCTTTCTCGTTGATGAGGCCTTCGGCACACATGTCAAGAGACATGTTCAGCGCGGCCACACCTGTGCGTTTGCCCACGCGGCACTGCAGCATGTACAGCTTGCCGTCCTGAATGGTGAACTCGATGTCCAGCATGTCGTGATAGTTCTTCTCCAAAATCTCTCTAATCTGGCACAACTCGGCATAGATGTTGGGCATCAGGTTCTGCAGCGAAGGCATATTTCTGTTCTGGTCGTTCTTGGTCTCCTCGTTGAGGGGGCTGGGGGTACGAATACCGGCCACCACGTCCTCGCCCTGTGCGTTGACCAGCCACTCGCCGTAGAACCTGTTCTCGCCGGTGGCGGGGTTGCGGGTGAAAGCCACGCCGGTAGCACTGTTGTCGCCCATGTTGCCGAAGACCATGGCCTGCACGTTCACGGCAGTGCCCCAGTCGTCGGGGATGCCCTCAATGGCGCGGTAGCTGACGGCCTTCTTGCCATTCCACGACTTGAAAACGGCCTTGATGCCGCCCTCCATCTGGGCCTTGGCATCATCGGGAAAATCGGTGCCCAACACCTCTTTCACCTTGGCCTTGAAGTCCTCGGCCAGCTGTTTCAGGTCGTCGGCGGTCAGGTCGGTGTCGCTCTTGTAGCCGTGGCTGGCCTTATAGGCGTCCAGCATGTCGTCCAGCTGTTTGCGGATGCCCTTGCCGTCGGCGGGCTCGATGCCCTCGCTCTTTTCCATCACCACGTCGGCATACATCATAATCAGACGGCGGTAAGAGTCATAAACAAAACGAGGATTATTGGTACGCTTCAGCATACCGGGGATGGTCTTAGAAGAAAGACCTATGTTGAGGACCGTGTCCATCATACCAGGCATAGAGGTGCGCGCACCGGAACGGCAACTCACCAGCAGGGGGTTCTGGGGGTCGTCATACTTCATGCCCATCAGCTTCTCCACATTCTCCATACCCTTCCACACTTCGTCCATAAGCCCGTCGGGAAGCTCACAGTTATTCTCATAATAAGCCGTGCAGCACTCTGTCGTAATCGTCAGTCCGGCAGGCACAGGAAGACCCAGCAGGCACATCTCGGCCAAGTTGGCACCCTTGCCGCCCAAAAGGTTCTTCATGTCGGCCCTACCCTCAGCCGTCCTACCTCCAAAAGTGTAAACAAATTTAGTCATATAAAATAGTGTTTATTAATAAATTATTTTATTCCATACTCCATATTTATGGAAGTGCAAAATTACAAAAAAAAATCCATATATTAGTAATTATATATAAAAGATATCAACACTACTTCGCATACTGCCATAAAGATGCAATATATCAATATGTTCTGCTGCAGCCATACGGCTCCAGCAGAACATGCCACTGCCGAGTCCTTCGTTTTCGCTCATCATTGCTCAGGCTCGGCAACTCCTATCTGTCTTCTGTGCTTTTTTTGGGGGGGGAGCCTTGACCCATTGTTACTGCTTGACCACCCTCTGTGTGCCTGAGCCCAAAGCTGTGACCACACTGACCACATAGGTGCCAGAGGACAGTGGCGCAAGGTCTATCTCAAAGGAGGAGGAACCCTCTGGCGGCTCAATCCGCAACACCTCATGGCCCGCGGCATCCAGCACACTGGCCACTATCCGGCCCACCTCGGCAGCCGACACTCCGTCACCAAAGCCCACCTGCACCTTCCCTGTCGTAGGGTTGGGCGTAAGGGTGAAATGGCCTTGGTCCACTTGGGTTTCTATGCCGATGGGTTGACTATGGCAGAACGGAACCCCTTCGCCCCAGTCGCCGTAGCGCTGTCCCACGCAGCGCGGCCGCACAAAGGCTCGATATTGTACATTCGGTGCCACGTTGGCCTCGGCCTCGGCAAGGCTGCACTCCACTATGTTGCCCGACTCGGGCGACGCGCCATCCACCACATAGGTGAACTCCCAGCCCTTGTGCGCATACACCGTGTCGCTCCACGTGAATTGGAATCGGCAGTTCGATACCTCCTTATACGTAATCCCCTCCACTGGCACGCACCGGGCATAGGGAGACCCGTAACCGATAATTGGAAAGGCCAACATCAACGCACTAATTGTAGTATCATACCACGTTGGGGAATAATCGTAGTTATTTGTGCTTGGATTATAAAAACGCTTTCTTACTTTGTATTGAATTTGCGGGAAAGGAGTGGTTGCCAGATGATTACAGTAAACCGTTCTATAATCCCCAAAACTATATTTTTGACCTCGCATTATAAGCTCATTTTCAGGAGGTGATGCAATCCCAGAATTATAGCTAATATAAAAAGAATCCTCCACTCTGATGGGCGAGTCAAAATAATATTCATAGAATTTACAAGTAGCTATATCATGAACCCTTACACAATTTTGAGGATCATAGCCTCTTCCCCATAAAGTATCTGCAAAAAAAACATGTCAATAGGTCTTCTGTGCAGCGGTGATGAAGTATCCCTATATATATTCTTAGAGGCAAGAAGTTGCAGGCCTGTATCAACCGCTTGAAACAGTTGGAATGTTCTACGTAAAATTATTGGACGCTCTACCGAATCTGAAACTGGGGCCGTTGAATGATAGAGAACACCGACGATATCTAAGGCCGTGTCTGTCTCGAAACGGAGTGCGAGTTCGGATATATAATCGCTTGGTGAAGAGCCAGTGAAAACGAACGTTGCTAACGTAATAGTACTTTCCGTATCAGCCGCGAGCGATTCATACCACCAAGTATAGAACAGATTACTATCTCGTGGAATAAGCGTGTCCTGACCATGGACACCTGTCCAACCGACTATCAACAAAACAATAAAAGCAATTTTCTTCATGACTAAAAAGATATAATTAATAGCACTCATTATTATGACACTTTAGCCGTCGCAGATAACGCTAAAGGTATTGATGACTACAAACGTATGAGCGAGTTTTCGACAGCGGCTGCGGGGAATGAACCCACTATTGACGACTGGGCCTTACAGGCACTATGTTCCAATAGCAAAAAACATAAACAAATGGAAACAACGCAAATACGAATAGTTTTCATAATATATACCTCCTTTAAATTGGTGCAAATATAACTTTTTTTTCTAAAACAACAAGAAAATGCCTTATTTTTTTCTTTAACGATAATCCGCATTTGCCTAAAGAAGCCTCGGTGAGGCATAATCCCCAATCGGTCATTAGGCCGATTGGGGTTCAGGGACATACACAACTGCTCTAACCCTATGAGGACAATGCCCACAGGGCCACCGCCACTTTACATGCAAATGATGGGAGGATTTGCAACCCTAAACACATGACGGAAAAACATTCACTTCTGATAAAAAAAGGGAGCCTCACGGCTCCCTCACGATATACATTGATTCTGGAGTATCAAAAATAATCAGGGATTCTCCTTGGCTCCCACAGCGGTGATGATCAACTGGATGCTGACAAATTCCTCATCCACTTTCTTTGTATCGAAGGCAGCAGTGGCGGCACGTTTGATGTCGGTGGTGGTCATGCCGGAAGTCTTGATGTGGTCCTCGGGGATGCCGTTCTTGACAAAGAATTCTTTGACCGACTTGGCCCTTTCGAGCGACACCAGTTGGTCATGTTCGGGGTCCACACCGTATGTCTTCACCCAACCCTTGATGGTGAAAGTCACATCGGGGTGGTTCTTGAACATCATCACGTAGGGCATAAGGGTGGAATCGGAAGCGGAAAGCAGCTTGTATTCGTCCTCAAAATAAATCTTCGTAAGGGGATAGATGGTGCCCCGCTCGGCGCGGTTCATGCGCAGGCGTAGCAGGGTGTCCTCCTTAAAGCGGTCGGCGTTGAAGTCGAAGAGGATGGCAAAATAGCCGTCGCGCTTGGCATAGAGGGTGTAGTTGAAGCCTGGCACAAATTTGACTCGGCCACCGCGGAACCGCTCATTGTTGACAATCACGCGGTTATTGGTGTTCTTCTCAAGAATCTGCAGGTTCACCTCCACGCTCTTGCGAATCTTGGGGTCGTAGAAAGTGACGGGCACCTCAAAGGCATCGACAAAGATGGAGACCTTGATGCTGTGGCCCGACCCTTTGGGGCTGACATTGTCGAGCATGATGTAGTACACCTCGCCCTTGCGCACATCGATGGAGCGGATATGGCGTTTGTTGGACTTCTTGGTGAGCATCACGTCCTCGGCATCGTGATACATGCCGATGGTGCCCATGGCAGCCTGCAGCGCTTCCTGCTCGCGGCGCGCCTTGGCGGCATCCTGTTTGGCCTTCAGGTCGGCCTTGGCATCGCCTGTGGTAGGCACGTTCTCTTTCTTTTTCTTCACCAGCAGCGAGCTGTCCACAGCCGACATGTTCACCGCCACAGGCAGCACCTTGTTGCACTGGATGTGGTTGCTGAAATAGACATCCGTATACTTGTACACCAGCATGTCGTAGTCGTCGGCCAAGTTCTGCTGTGTGACGGCAATGTCCAACTTGCCGTTGTAGGGCACGGAGAATTTGTACCACACCACGTTATGCTCAAACTCAGGCAGATTGGGGTGGCGCTTGTCGGCCATCACCTCCATGATACGGCCTGCCCCCTGGGGAGCGGTGGTGGGGCCATAGGTCTGATCCACATTCAGCGGTATGGCAAAAATACAGTCGTTGCTGTTGTAGGGCAGCGTGGTGAGTTGGAGAGTGGGTTCTTGCTTGTCTCCTTTTTTATTTTTCTTTTTAGACTTCTTTTTCGAAGATTTCGTAGAACTCTTGGATTTACTCTGAGCCTGCACATCGCAGTAGCCAAATATCAGAGTACAAGCAAGTAAGGCTATCAAAAAACGTTTCATACCAATATCAGTATATTAATTTTCGCATTTTATTTCAAAGAGCAAAAGTACGAAGAATTTTTGAATTAGCGATATTTTTTTTTTAAATGGCAAAAAAGAGTGACACTAAAACGCTCCGCCCATTGTGCCGCCATGACCACTTTGGCGACGAATCTCTCCTTGACGGCAAATGTCTTTTCGTGCCTTCCCACCCCTTGACTTTCCCCATCTGACCGTATGTTCCAAAGTCGAGTGCACCAGCCGACAATTGAACAATTAGTGCCTTTGCTCTCCAACAGAGAACGCAGAGCTATGGCCGCACCATCAGCCAAACACGCCTCCGCATGACCCCCTAACAGCAACATTAATGTCTGTGCACAGAAAACCCGCAACACAAACGTTACCTCAACGCTTCTTCACCGTTATCCTATCGCTTTCTAAGTGGCTAGGAAACGATGAAATCCCCTCGCGGTAGTTTCGAGATAACGGATTTGTTTGAAAACAGAAAGAGATACACACCAATTTTACCATTGGGTATGTTGCTAGAAAAGAAAGAGACATTGTCGTCCCAGAAATGGATGACAAACCATAGGGGACTTCCCAAAGGGGCAAACTCTCAATAACGTTGCAAAACAGGGAGAGGGTGACTTTTGCGGCACCTTCATTCCAAGCAAATACATATAAGGGGACTTCTATAAATCACCCAGAAGGGGTGAGACTATTAATAACACGGTACAAGCCGAAGGCGCAGTGCCGTGATACTCAGACGTCAGTAAACTGCGTCCCGACGGGACGCGACAATGGAAACAAATAAATAGAACACACCATAAGCGTGCCGGAGTGAAGAATACATCCAGTGGTTGTTTTCAATAGCGAGGCGGAGAATAATGCGCTCTCAAAACAAATGGCTCTAGTTTGATAA
>DFDY01000182.1:7737-11121 GCA_002368955.1 Bacteroidales bacterium UBA3816 | reverse complement strand
TCGGTGTCGATGTTCATGAACGGCAAGGGCTCCAAAGAGTACACCATGAGTCTGCCCACTTCCTCTACCGCCGAGCCGGTGAGTTTCACGGTGGAGTATACCGCCAATCCTATTTGGATGGCTATACAGACACTGCCCTACATGGCCGAGTGCGCCAACCCTTCTACCATCTATCTTTTCAACAGCTTTTATGTCAACACTATCGGAAAGACCATCGCCGACCTCTATCCTCAACTCTCAACTCTCAACTCTCAACTCTCAACTGAGGACAGCCCCCTTTTCCGCAATGAAGAGGTGCGCCAGACCCTTCTGAGCGAGACCCCCTGGCTGTGCGATGGCACCAGCGAGGTTGAACGGATGCGGCAGATTGCCAAATACTACGACGGCGCGACCCTCCAACGCCAGATAGCCGAGGCCCTTGCCAAACTGCAAAAGGCACAGCGGGCCGACGGCAGCTGGTCGTGGATGCCCGACGAACGGTATGGTAGTACTTATGTCACACATTACCTGCTCAAAGGGTTGGGCAGCCTTTCGCGCCAGCGGCTGCGCACTTCGTCCCAGATGGAGCGGCGGGCACTCTATTATGCCGATAAGGAGGCTTATAAGGTCTATCAAGAGTGGATGGACTACCTCAAGAAGCATCCGGGCAGCACCTTCCGCCCCATTATGCTCGACTATCTCTACACCCGCAGCTATTTCTCCAGCCATGCCCTCAGCACCACCCACCAGAAGGCGTACGACTACTTCTATTCCAACGCGCGGTTGCACTATTCCAACTATACATCTCTCTATGACCAAGCCCTGTTGGCCCTCGTCTTCCAGCGCAGGGGCGATACCCGTCTGGCCCGCGAGATGGTTACCCGTATCAAGCAGAAGGCCCTCTACAGCGACGAGATGGGCATGTACTGGCGCGACAATCAGGCGGGCTATTTCTACTACCAACGCCCTGTGGAGACGCAGGCCCTGCTCATCGAGACTTTCCGTGAGGTGATGCCTTCCGACACCCTCTCGGTGGCGCAGATGCAGCAGTGGCTCCTGAAACAAAAACAAACCACCCGCTGGAGTTCCGACATTGCCACCCTGCGTGCAATCCAGGCCTTGATGCCCACCGAAAGGAGTGCCAAACGCACCTTTGGCAGGGTAGGGGAGGCCGACCACATCATTCTTTCGGGCAAGACGCTGAGCGATACGCTGGCTTCCCCAGTCGAGGGGACGGGCTATGTGCGTCATACTTACAGGACCGACAGTTTGGCGGGGCTGAGTGCTTCGGGCACCATTTCTGCAACCATAGAGAGACCAAACAAGGGCATCAGCTGGGGAGCCCTTTTCTACCAGTACACCGAACAGATGGACAAAGTCCCTGCCAGCGAGACGGGCATTCAGATGTCGCGCCGCCTATACAGGGTCAACGCTGACGGCTCTTTGGCTGAGATCGTCCCCGGCGGGCAGGCACAACTGCATGTGGGCGACCGTCTGCGCATCGTCCTCACCCTCTCGTGCGACCGCAACTTAGAGTATGTGGAGATGAAGCACTTCCGTGCCGCCTGTTTGGAACCGGTCACCACTGCTTCCGGGTGGTGCTGGAGCCGAGGCTTCGGCTACTATGTGGCCGTCAACAACAGCCATGATGCCATTTACATCGACCGCCTCGACAAAGGCAAATACACCATCGAAAGCACCTACTATGTCACCAACCCTGGTACCTTCACCTTGGCCCCAGCAGTCCTACAATGCCTCTATGCCCCCGAATTCCGCTCCACCACCTCCGGCCTGAAAGTAACAATCGAATAGAAACGATAGATGGGATAGAAATGATAGATACGATAGAAATGATAGAAATGATAGAAATGATAGATTTGATAGACTAGTTTCTATCAAATCTATCCCTTCTATCAAATCTATCTCTTCTATCCCCTCTATCCCCTCTATCAAATCTATCCTCTCTAAAAAAAACAAAATACCATGCAAAACAACAGCGCCCCTCAATACCACTACCTGCGCAAGCAGGCCCATTGGGAGAACCTCTGGTTCTACCAGAAAACCGTAGTCCTCTACCAGATGACTGTGGTCTTCTGTCGCCGATTTCTGCCTCCCTATGGCGACCGCACTGTTGACCAGATGGTGCAGGCCGCCCGCAGCGGCAAACAGAACATTGTAGAGGGCTCGGCCGACGGGGTCACCTCCACCGAGCTGGAAACGAAACTGCTCAATGTGGCCCGTGCCAGCATCAAGGAACAGAAAGAGGACTATCTAGACTATATTCGCAGCCATTCCCATTCCCTTTGGAACCCAAAACATCCGCGCTACAGCCCTATGCTGACTTTCTGCCAAAAACACAACAAAATTGAAGACTATGAACCTTTCTTCGACCGTTGGACCGACGAGGAAATGGCCAACGCTGCTGTAACCCTCTGTTGCATGGTGGACACCATGATGCAAACCTATCAGAAAAAGAAAGAACAAGAATTCGTCACCGAAGGCGGCATCAAGGAGCGCATGACTGCCGCCCGCCTAGGCTACCGCTCCGACAAGAAAGAAGAACTCGAAGCCGCCTACCAAGAAATCAACACCCTCCGAGCCCGCCTCCACCAACTAGAACAAGAAAACACCCACCTCCGCCAGCAACTAGAAGAATACAATCGAAAAACCCAAGAATAGCTCCATCTTACTATCCCTTCTATCTCATCTATCAAATCTATCCATATTGTTATGCCAATCAGGTGGGCGGAGGGTTGTCTTGGCGTGTACTGTAAGTGGATTGATTTTCAGTGCGGTGCGAGATAGGGTAACGTTAAGTTGCTTGGAAGAATGCACTTTTTTCTTGTGGATTTGAAAAAAATGTGTATCTTTGTACGTTTCAAATAGGTAATCTGTTTGAGAAGAAAGTATTAATAATTAATAACATAAATCTATATTTCATATGCAACCTAAAGGTAACAAGTACGGCACTCATCGTGTCATCGAGCCCAAGGGCGTTCTTCCCCAGCCCGCCAACAAACTGGACAATAACATGGATGTTCTTTACGACAACGAAATCCTCATCGATGTCCAGACTCTCAATATCGACTCCGCTTCTTTCACCGACATCCACAACTATGCCAAGCAGCAGGCCGGCGAAGGCGCCAGCCAGGACAAAATCATGGAAGAGGTCAAGAAAGAAATGCTCCTGAACGTTGAGTTGCAGGGCAAGCACCGCAACCGTCGCACCGGTTCGGGCGGCATGCTCCTCGGCAAGGTCGAGAAGATTGGCGACGCTCTGAAAGGCAAAATTGACCTGAAAGAAGGTGACCGCATCGCTACCCTTGTCAGCCTCTCGCTGACTCCCCTCCGCATTGACGAGATTCTGGCTATCCGTCCCGAGGTCGACCAGGTCGACATCAAGGG
>DFDY01000182.1:0-7634 GCA_002368955.1 Bacteroidales bacterium UBA3816 | reverse complement strand
CCAAGATTCCTACCGACATGCCCGAAAAACTGGCCCTCAGTGCCCTCGATGTGGCCGGTGCTCCCGCCCAGACCGCCAAGCTCTGCCAGTATGGTCAGACCGTGGTTATCCTTGGCGCCGGTGGCAAGAGCGGTATGCTCTGCTGCTACGAGGCCAAGAAGCGCGTCGGTGTAACCGGTAAGGTTATCGGCATCGCCAACAGCCCCAAGAGCACCCAGCGCATTAAGGACCTCGGTTTCTGCGACATCGTGGAGAGTGCCGCCGGCATGACCCCCGTCCAGATTTACGAGATGGTTGAGAAACTGACCAACGGCAAGATGGCCGACGTGACCATCAACTGCGTCAACGTTCCCGACCAGGAGATGACCGCCGTGCTCTGCACCAAGGATGACGGCATTGTCTACTTCTTCAGCATGGCCACCAGCTTCACCAAGGCCAGCCTCGGTGCTGAAGGTATCGGCAGCGACGTGAACATGATCATGGGCAATGGCTACACCAAGGGCCACGCCGAGTTCACCCTGCAGGAGCTTCGCGAGAGCCCCGAGCTGCGCAAGATCTTCGAGGAACTCTACGCCTAAGAAACACCTCGTTCGATTTTAGCTCGACGAGTTGATAAACAAACCTGCCGGAGGACAGTCTCTTTCGGCAGGTTCTAATTTCACACTTTTCGTCACATGCCTTACCAACGGATAGCGTCAAAAGCCGACTACCACAGGTTCGTCAAGGCCGATGTGGAGTCCTATGGCGTGGAACGGCTTACGCCTCGTTTATGGCTGCAGGTGGACCAGCTTCGCTTTCTGCTGCGCCTGCGGCGTATCTTCGGCCCCAACTGCACCGTTGGCGGCATCCCTGCGCGAAAGCTTTCCGACACAGGAGCTCGCGAGCATGGAGTCTTTGCCAGCAAACAGTAGCGAATCTTTTCTCTGTGGTTTCTGAAAAAAACTTCTCTCCATTTCAATAAAAAGTTGTATATTTGCACTTTCAATTATGTGTGCCGTTGAGTGCGCAATATTTGTCTATATCATTGAATAATAAAAAATAATAATAATACAACAGTTTATATTATGAAAGTAAACCGTAGAAAAGAACTCTTCCCCAACGTCTCCGACGCTGAGTGGAATGACTGGAAATGGCAGGTGAAGAACCGCATAGAGACATACGAGCAGCTGAGCCAATACTTCACCTTCGAGCCCGAGGAGGCCGAGGGTATCAAACAGGCTTTGGCCAAATTCCGCATGGCTATTACCCCTTATTATCTCAGCCTTATCGACCCCAATGACCCCTACGACCCCATCCGTCGTCAGGCTATCCCCCAGGGTGCTGAGTGCAACATCGCTCCCGCCGACCTCAACGACCCCCTGCACGAAGACGAAGACTCCCCCGCTCCCGGCCTCACCCACCGCTATCCGGACCGCGTGCTGTTCCTCATCACCGACATGTGCTCCATGTACTGCCGCCACTGCACCCGTCGCCGTTTTGCCGGTCAGAAAGACGACGAGAGCCCCAGCGAGCGTATCGAGAAGTGCTTGGCCTACATCGAGAAGACCCCGCAGGTGCGCGACGTGCTCCTCAGCGGTGGCGACGCCCTGATGGTCAGCGACAAGAAACTTGAGTACATCATTCAGCGCCTGCGCGCCATTCCTCATGTCGAGATAGTCCGTATCGGCAGCCGCACCCCCGTGGTTTGTCCCCAGCGCATCACACCTGAACTGTGCGACATGCTGAAGAAATACCACCCCATCTGGCTGAACACCCATTTCAACCACCCCAACGAGTTTACCCCCGACGCCGAGGCCGCCCTTGCACGCTTGGCCAACGCCGGTATTCCTTTGGGCAACCAGACCGTGCTGCTGCGCGGTGTGAATGACTGTGTTCACGTGATGAAGAAACTCATGCACGAACTGGTGCGCAACCGCGTCCGTCCGTACTATATCTATCAGTGCGACCTCTCCATGGGTCTCGAACATTTCCGCACCCCCGTCAGCAAGGGCATCGAAATCATCGAGAATCTCCGCGGCCACACCAGCGGCTATGCCGTGCCCACCTTTGTGGTTGATGCTCCTGGTGGCGGCGGCAAGACCCCGGTCATGCCCACCTATGTCATCTCGCAGAGTCCCCAGAAGGTCATCCTGCGCAACTTCGAAGGCGTTATCACTACCTATACCGAGCCCCGCGACTACCACGAGGAGTGCCACTGCGAGGCCTGTGAGGCTAAACGCCGTGTTGACGAAGGCGTGGCCAGCCTGCTTGAGACCGACCGCATGGCTCTCGAACCCAGCCACCTCATGCGTCACGAGCGCAACAAGAAGAATCAATAATCTTTTCATCCCATACGGCGGGCCTTGCTGCCCGCCGTTATGGTTTTCATTACCATGAAAAAAATCCTTGTCGCCGTCTTGATGCTCTGCACGCTTTCGGCAGCCAAAGCCCAAATAGCAGGCCTGTCCACCTATTCGGTGCTCGACATGCCTTCTTCGGCCCGCATTGCCGGACTGGGTTTTGACTACCTCTCACTCTATGACGACGACATCGCCCTCACCCTTGACAACCCTTCGCTCATCTCTCCTCAGACCTGCCCCCAGCTTTCGGTGGGACTGGTCAATCTCTTTGCCGGCACCACCTTCGGCTCTGTGGCCTACAGCCATAAGTTCAAACACCTGGGAGCCTTCACCTTTGGACTTCGTTACGACAGCTATGGCCAGTTTCAGGGTTATGACGAGTATGAACAGCCAACCGGCACTTTTTCCGCTGCCGACTATGTCATGTCTATCGGTTGGGGCCGCGCCATTGACGACCACGTCACCATAGGGGCCAATTTCAAGCCCATCCTCTCGCATTACGAGGAGTACACCGCCTTTGCCTTTGGCATCGACCTTGCCGCCAGCTATTTCAGTACCGACAAATCTTTTGTTCTCACCGTCATGGGGCGCAATATTGGAGCGCAGATTTTCACCTTCGACAACGTTACTGAGCGGCTTCCATTCGAGCTCTCGCTGGCGGGTTCCTACAAGCTTAAAGATGCTCCTTTCCGCCTCTTTTTTGCCATCAACGAACTGCAAAAATGGGACCTTACGTATGAAGACCCCCTCAACCCCTCGTCCACCACAGACCCCTTCACTGGCGAAGTCCTCACCAAGTCGCCCTTGGCCACTTTCGCCGATAAGGCTTTCCGTCACTTGGGCGTAGGCATCGAGCTGAACATCCGCAATGCCTTCTACGCCACCCTTGGCTACAGCTACCGCCAGATGGTCGAGATGAAGGCCGCAGAAACTTTCAATCTTTCTGGTTTCTCGTTTGGTTTCGGTTTGAATATCAAAGGCATTAAAATCTGCTATGCCCGCAACAATTACCATCTTGTTCAGGCCCCGAACTTTATCTCAGTCACCACTTCGCTGGAACGTTTCTTCCGCTAGTTTCTACCCACGGTGTTCCATTTTTCACGTTACTAATCTTAAAAAAACAATTTCGACATGCCCCAATATCTTGTCAGCAACCAGTCCGACCCCTACCTCAACATTGCCGTTGAAAACTATCTGCTTTCGCTGCCTTCCAACGGCCACATCACCCTCTATCTCTGGGGCAACCGCCGCACGGTGGTCATCGGGCAATATCAGAATCCTTACGCTGAGTGCAATGTTGACCTGCTGGAATCCGATGGCGGCTTCCTGATGCGCAGGCGTACTGGTGGCGGTGCTGTCTATCATGATTTGGGCAACCTCAATTTCTCTTTTATCGTCCCGTATGAGCTCTATGACCAGACGCGCCAGTTCTCTGTATTACAGAAGGCCGTGTCGGCCTATGGACTTGAGACCGAGGTCTCTGGCCGCAACGACGTGCTTTGCCAAGGGCGCAAATTCTCCGGCAATGCTTTCTCCAAGGGCAAACATCAACGCCTTCACCATGGCACTATCCTTATCCGCACCGATGTGGAGGCCATTCAGAAATATCTAAAGGTCAAACCCGCCAAACTGCACAAACACGGCGTTGACTCTCACCAGTCGCGGGTGGTCAACCTTTCCGAACTCAATCCCGAAATCACTGCCACCTCCATTGTCCCTCATCTGTTTTCGGCTTTCGAGGAGGAGTACGGAGCCCCTGTCCACACTCTTGATTTTGACCAGATTGCCTCTCTCCCCGAGGTGCAGCAGTTGCGCGCCTCCTTTGCCTCTCCCGAATGGAAATATGGCCGCTGGCAGCAGTTTGAGGCGCAGCGCAGTGCTCAGTTTGACTGGGGCGGGGTGGAATTGAACATCCAGGTGGACGAACCTTCGGCTACTATCACCGCCATCTGCATTGCCTCTGACAGCCTTCTGCCTGATGCCATCGGTTTGGCTCAAGACCTTTTGCTTGGAGCCAGCTCCCTGCAGCCACCTGCTATCCCTATCGGCACCGATGCTGCCTCCGCCACCATACTTCGTGACATCTTCTCGCTACTTTATTAACCATCTTATCTAGAAAACATAAATGAAACAATCCATCCTCCTAGTTCTCTTTCTGTCTGCACTTTCTCTTTCGGCCACAGCTCAGAATACCAACAGGGAACCCATACCTATTCCGCACCACGAGAACGTTCCGAAGGATCCTGATTCCGCGGCTGAATTCTTTGTACAGAAGCTCAATGCCGCGCTCCCCTATTATATCCCCGAATATAGTCTTACTATCACCCAGGCGTCCGTCATCAAGAAAACCCACTCTGTCCGTATGGTCATCAACTTGGATGCCGACCAGACCATAAATCCCGAGAAGGAGTTTTACATTCCCATTCTCGCCGCTGCTAACCGCCCTTGGGACCTCACCCTCTTGGCTGACAATGGCTATGACCTCTGCCTGCAAGTAAACACCGACAAGACTTCTCACTCCTTTTATTATGGCTATGGAGGTGTGATGGTTACGCTCACCAATGAGGATATTCAGAACGCGGTGGGCAAAGAGGTGGATATGGATAAGATTAGTCTAGATTACCTGACCCGTTATGCCAATAATATCACGCCTCGCCTCCCAATTGCCATGGGTCCCGGTGAGCAACTGGTTCAGTGCTTTTTTGTCGATACCACCTTTACCATGACTCTGGAATATGTTGACTCCATCTGGCCCGAAATCAGCCACTTCCTCCAGCAAAATCTGGACAATATCCGCATCTCCCGCGCCCATTTTATGCTGAACGACACTACTAATGCCATTGCCATATCTGCCCTTGTCTCCAAGACTAACATCCGCTATATCTATCGCAATCAGTCGCATACTGATTCTCTTGACTATACCCTCACCCCCTGGATGCTCGACTATGTTGCCAGCAAGATGATGCAGGAGCAAAACACGCCGCAGTCCCCTTCCGACTATCTGTTGGCCTTGGCCAATCAGTATCAGCGGTCGGTGCCTCTTCGCATAGACGAGGAGACGCAGCTAGTGCATTGCGACTATGATTCCACAGCCCGCATCATGACCTATGTATATGAGATTCCAGAATCTGTCATGCTGCAATTAGAAACTAATTCACAGCATTATTATGATAGCCAGTATCAGAGACTTCTGCAGTACTTTCGCTTAGATGACCCGCAGGTTTCTGCGATGGTGCAAAATGTGATTGCCGCACAAGTTACGGTCAACTACATTTACCGTTCCGCCCATGGCACCAAGCCTGTCGTCTTCACCTTCACTGCCGAACAACTCTCACATAATCTTTCTGAGGATTGAGCTATTGGGCCTTCACTCCATATTCTAGCAAGGTGAAGATGGTCCATCCCCCTTTCCCGTCGGGCTCGCCAATCTCTAGACGCACAGCCTTTTGCTTTGCCTTGGGCTTCACTGTGGCCGTAAATCGGTTCCCCTCCTGTTTCCATTCGGTCTGAGGAGAGAGGAAAGGTCTGTAATTTTCATCAGTTGCCTCCACCACCAGGCTATAGCTCTTGCCCGCCGTTAGGGTTCGGCTCAACGGTATATCCACCAGTTTTAGTTTTCCAGACACCCGTGCGGGTACGTCGTAGGTCTTGGCCATTTTTGCCTTCGGATGGGTAAGAAAGTAGTCAAGAGTCTTCTGAGCAGTCAGCCCCCACTCCTCCATTGAAGGCCACAAGATGGGCAGTCGCTGGTACTGCTCCTCGCTGATAGGGGAGGGGAGTAGCTGGTCGTCCGGCTGCTTGGGGAAATGGGTGAATATTAGCCACTGAGGGTCCACGTCGAACCAGAAGGGGCGAAACTGCCGCTCAAATTTTTTGGTGCCGTTCTTGCCAGTCATCACCTCGCCGGCACCCCAGGTGGCATCCACCAGCGTCCAGCCTTTCTCGGTCTTCACCCGCACCCAGGCATGTGGACCTTTTCCGTTGCTGAAACTGAGCGTTTTGGCCGTGCCGCTGATTTCCACTGCCTCCATGCCGCAGCCCTGTGCCAGTTTGACATACAGCTGGCTGTAGCCGCTGCAGATACCTCTCTTCTGTGTCCAGCAGGTGTTGGCATCACCAATGCGGCCTGCCACGTCGTAGGCAATGTTTTGGCAGACCCAGTCGTAAATTGCCCGAGCCCGTTGGTAGTCGGTGCTGCAACCCTTCACGATGGGTTCGGCGCGTTGTTTCCATACCGTCGCCTCTTCGCTCGTGGGCGAGGACTGCCCTGACGCTGTGCCACCTAGCAACAACAGCATTGCCACTAGGGTCTTAGTGATTGTCGCAATAGTTGTTCTCATTTTTATTTATGACATCAAAAAAGATCTTCAGAATTTGTATGTGTAGCTAACGCCGGCCCAACCCACAAAACCGGTCTCGCGGGTGTAGCTCTTCAGCTTGGTGCCTTCGGCATTGGCATCGACGCATTTCTCGCTCACGCGGTCTGCCAACAGGTAGAAGTCCAGCGTGCTGGCTTTAGACAGCCTATAGGTGGTTCCCAAGCAGAAGCGTATACGGTTTAGGTAGGCATTGTTCCAGCCACTGATAAACCAGCCTGGGTCGCCCTTTTCGTTCATCTCTTCGGTTAGGTAGGTGCTGCCAGAATAGATGGCGGTGATGGCTGGTGCGTTAAGGGAGTGGCGCAACTCACCGTAGGCGTAAGGCTCCCACCGCTGCAGCCCTTTGTAGGCCAGTTTCAGTCGGCTCTTGAGCTCCAGAAGGGGCTGCGGATTCTGATAGATGTTATAACTGCCGGTACGGTAGGTGGCCTGCAGGCGTTCGCGCAGCGAAAGCCGCCAAGAGCCGAAGCCATAGCCTCCCGTCACATCGGCTATCAGACGGTGGCGGCTGCTCTTGAAGGCCGAGGCATCGGAGTCGTAGGGGTTGATGAAACAATAGCCAATGCCCACTCTCAAGTAGTTGTTGACTTTATATTTGAGGCCTAGGCTTGTTTGCAATCGTCCCAGAGAACTGAAATTGTTGTCGAAACGCACCTCTTCTTCCAATTCGAGATGAAGCCCTTTGGCCAGTTTTTTGTCTAGGCCTACCGCAATGCGCCCGCCCACTTCGGGGTCAAGCTCCACCGCTGTCTGAGCCCCCACAGCCATGGGGAGCATCATCACTCCTACCAAAATCAACAAAAAAATGAATTCTTTCCTTAACATGATATTATTTATTCCTACTTGTAATCCGAGAACTCAGATAATTCCAATTATTACGACCTTTTCATCAATGCCACCAACCGCCGCCACCGCC
>DFDY01000116.1:6825-7507 GCA_002368955.1 Bacteroidales bacterium UBA3816 | reverse complement strand
GAAACAGACGTTTTCTCGCCTCAGCATAGTGCAAAAGCTGCGCTATTTGCCCTCTGCATTCGGCTTGTCGAAAACGTTTAGTTGCGATAGGTCCGGTTCCGCACGGTTCCGATAAGGCTTCCCACGGCTTACATTACCGCTAAATTATCGTGTGGGAAACGTTCCGGAGGCGAAAGTGTTGTGGCTCGGAAAAGGGTCGGGCGCGGAGGGATGGCAAGTTTTTTTTGTTTATTTGCATTTTATATTGTATCTTTACAAATTGTTCTGTGCCGTGTTTTTTGGCGCAAAGTTTTTATATTCAATGAAATAAATAAGTGCATTGCTATGAATAAATCGGAAAACTCGTTAGTTGTAGGCCTTGAAAGGCTGGCTTTGATTGCCTCGCGCATCCGCAAAAATGAGGGTGCAGTCCCCCAAATTGAAATAGATATTATTTTGGAGGAGTTGCGCAACTTGTACATGGTGGCCCTGAAGATTGAAAAGGATAATCCCCAAGAGGTGAAACCAGATGTGCTGGAGCTTGACTTGTCGGCCGCCCGCGAGATGGCTGAAGAGGAGCAGCGCCTGGCCGCGGAGGCCGCCGCCAAGAGGGCCGCGGAGGAGCAGCGCCTGGCCGCGGAGGCCGCCGCCAAGAAGGCCGCTGAGGAGAAGCTCCTGGCCGAGGAGGCCGCCGCCAAGAGGG
>DFDY01000116.1:0-6730 GCA_002368955.1 Bacteroidales bacterium UBA3816 | reverse complement strand
GGAGGCCGCCGCCAAGAGGGCTGCGGAGGAGAAACGTCTGGCCGAGGAGGCCGCCGCCAAGAAGGCCGCCGAGGAGAAGCGTAAGGCCGCCGCCCTGGCGGCTGAAGAGTTGAAGCCGGTCTTTGCCCCCGATGAGACTGCGAAGGCTCCGGAGCCTGTCATAGAACCCCAGATGGAACGGCTGGAGGGCAACCCGAACGACGAGCTTTTTGCCGACGAACCGGCTTCGGCCAAACGTGAGGCTTCGCTCTTCGACTATATCAGCAAGGAGAGTGGCAGCCGCGGCAAACGTACCTTGGCCGACACGCTGAACCATCCGGCCCATAACGTTGAGGAGCAGCTGGCGGGCAGCGTGCGTGCCAAGAAGGTGGACGACTTGCGCACCATCATCAATATCAACGATAAGTTCAGCTTCATGAGCGAGCTGTTCCACAACAACATGAAGGCCTACAACGACTTTATCCTGAGGCTGAATGCCACGGCGGAGCGTGCCGAGGCATTAGGCTATGTGAAGGCTGTGGCAGAGGAGTATAAGTGGGACGAGGGTTCGGTGGTAGTGAAGAGTTTTTATAAGATTTTCGACCGCAAATTTTAGTTATGGACAACCGCAAGGCAATTCTTTTTTCGGCCCCGTCGGGCAGTGGCAAGACTACTATCATCAGGGAGATTCTGAAACGTTTTGACTGTTTTGAGTTCTCCATTTCGGCCACCAGCCGCCAGCCCCGCGAAGGGGAGCGCGACGGGGTGGACTATTATTTCCTCAGCCCCGAGGAGTTTGCCCACCGCGTGGCAGAGGGTCGGTTTTTGGAATGGGAGGAGGTGTATGCCGGCGTGTACTACGGCACCTTGAAGTCAGAGATTGACCGCATTTGGGATAACGGCCACGTGATTATCTTTGACGTGGACGTGAACGGCGGCATGAACATTAAGAAGTATTTCGGCCCCGACGCACTGGCCCTGTTTGTGATGCCCCCCAGCGTGGAGGTGTTGGAGAGGCGGCTGCGCAGCCGCGGCACCGAGAGCGAGGAGGCCATCACCAAACGCCTGGCCCGCAGTGCTGCGGAGCTGGAGAAGGCCCCACAGTTCGATGTGACGATTGTGAACGACGTGCTGGAAGAGGCTGTGGACAGGACACAGCAGGTGATTAACAACTACCTGAGTGTGGGTTAAAGGGAGGATGCCGTGGAATCGTTACTTTCTTTCTTGAAGCGTTTCAACTACTTGCTGGTATTTCTGATTTTGGAGATAGTGGCATTGATTTTTATTTCGCAGAATAGCAACTACCAGGGCTCGAAGTTGGTGCACTTGGGCAATGCCATAGCGGGTCGCTGCTATGGCGTGGTGTCGAGAGTGGGTGATTATTTCGGCCTGCGGAGCGAGAACGACCGCCTGGCAGCTGAGAACGCGGCCCTGAGGGCTCAGCTGGAGTCGTCGTATATCAGCTACAATATGCGTACTTTCACACGTGAAGACACTGTGTATAAGCAGCGTTACAGCTACACCGAGGCTCAGGTGGTCAAGAACTCTTGGAATCGCCGCGACAATTATATCATGATTAACAAGGGCCGGCTGCAGGGCATTCATCCCGACCAGGCGGTGATCTCGCCCCAAGGCATTGTGGGCGTGGTGGTGTCGGGCACCGACAACTTCTCGACGGTCATGCCGGTGCTGCACTCCAACAGCCGCAACAGTGTGAAGATTCCGCGCATCAACACGGGCGGCTCGCTGGTGTGGGACGGCGGCGACTTCCGCTATGCCACGCTGATAGATATCCCCACGACGTATAAGCTGTATAAGAACGACACGGTGGTGACCAGCGGCATGGCCAACGACTTTCCCGAGGGGGTGATGGTGGGCTTTGTGGAGAGCGCCACCAGCGAGAGCGGCAGCGGCTTCTACACTATCAAGGTGCGGCTGGCCACAGAGTTTACCAAACTGGACCATGTGTATATCATTGACAACCATTTCAAGGCCGAGCAGGACTCCCTGATGGCCAGAACGCAGAAGGAGGGCGAGCAGCAATGACACGACTGATTCTTTCAAATGTGTTCCGTTTCCTGGCCCTGATAGTGTTGCAGGTGCTGATACTGAACTATGTCTATTTGGGTGGCTATGTGCTGCCGTTTGTCTATATTCTGGGGGTTCTGATGCTGCCCACTAATTTTGGCAAGATTCCCACCCTGCTGGTGGCATTCGTGGCAGGCATGATGGTGGACCTGTTTTGCAATATCCCCGGTTTCCACGCCTTCACCTGCACGATGATGGCTTTTGCCCGCATCCTGTTTGGCGATAGGATGCTGACACAGGGGGACCCCGATGCGGTCGTTGTGACGCCTAGTGTGCGGGAGGTGCCGGTGCAGACATTTATGGGTTATGCGTTGCTGATGTCGTTGGTCTACTGTGTCACCTATGGACTGATCGAGGCTTTCAGCTTTGGCAACTTCTGGATGACTTTGCTGTCGATGCTTTTTAATACGTTGATTACTTGGGCACTGATTATGCTTTGCCAGCTTCTGGTAATACCGCAAAAAAAATAACTGGCCATGAAGAGACTGACCTTTTTTTTAGGGCTGATGCTGATGAGCCTGTCCCCGAGGGCACAGGTGGCCATCGGGGAGTGGCGCGACCACAACTCCTTTGTGGGGGCACGGCAGGTGTGTGCGGGAGAGGAACGGGTTTATGCCGCCACCCGCATGGCTCTGTTCTACTATGACCGCGAAGAGTATGCCACCTATCCCCTGACCAAGCGGACGGGGCTGACAGATGTGGGTGTCGGCACCATGGCCCTCGACGAACAGACGGGGAGCGTGGTGGTGGCCTACGCCAATTCGGCCTTGGACATACGCCAAGGAGGTGAGGTGAGCCATATTGCCGATATCCGATACAGCTCTATCAGTGGCGACAAGAAGATTTATCATGTGCGTTTCAACAACCGCCGCGCTTATTTGGCCACGGGATTTGGCATCGTCGTGGTGGACTTGGCACGCAAAGAGATTGAAGAGACCTATTATTTGGGTCCCAACGGCACGGCGGCGACTGTGTATGACGTGGCTTTCACCGATAGTCTTATCGTGGCAGCAACGCCGGAGGGATTGCTCTCGGCCCCGAAGGGGAGCAGCCGACTGCGCATTGCCGACATTTGGCAGCGCGACTCGCTTTCTCCCTTGGTGGGTCTTTCGGTCCGCACGCTGGAGGTGAGCCGCGGCCGCTTGGTGGCAGCCGCCTGCCACGACAATCCCGACAGCATGACGGTGTTCTTCCAACATGACGATGGAAGTTGGGAGGACCGTGGTACGGGCCGCGTGGAGTCGCTGCGATGCCACAATGGGTTTATCTTGCTGAACCATTTCGACAGTATTGAGATATTCGACGAGGACTACCGCTGCCTGTCTGTGGTGAGGAGCATACCCCAATACGGCATGTCGGCACGGGATGCAGACATCGATGCCGACGGGACCCTCTGGGTGGGGCATGCGTGGGGCGGTCTGTTGCGAATGCCCGCGGGGTATGCCGAGGCGCAGTCTTATCATCCTGCAGGTCCTTCGACGGACGACAATGTATACAGCCTCTTTGCCACGCCCGAGCGGCTCTATGTCTGCCCGGGGGGCAAGCAGCCGACTTATGCCGGTTCGTATATAGAGGGAAGAATGGCCATGTATGATCTGAAAGAGAAGAACTGGTCCTCGATTGGGCGCGGCAATGTGGGGCGTTTTATGGATGTGCTGAACATGGCTGTGGATCCGCGAGACAAACACCACTTGAGTGCCACCGCATGGGGGTACGGTGTGCTGGACATACATGACGACGTGGTGGAGACTCTTTTTGATGAAACCAATAGCAACGGGGCTTTGACGCCCTACCGCTCGGGCAATTACAGGCACATGCGCGTGTCGGGACTGGCCTATGACGGCCAGGGGAACCTGTGGGTGACCAATTCGCTGGTGGATAGAGGCCTGGCTGTGCGCTATCGTGACGGCGAGTGGGCGTCGTTCGATATTTCGCCTCTCTTCAACGGTTTGCGCGACGAGCAGTTGGAGATTGACAAAATTCTCTGGGACAGTGTGTACGGATACAAATGGTTTGCAGGCAGGGCCAACCGAATCTATATCCACGACGGCGAGGGGCGTATGGCATATGTCAACCCCAACAACGGCAGCCGACTGGAGACCCACGCCGTGAACTGCATGGTGCAGGACCGCTCGGGCGACATCTGGTTCGGTACCGACAAGGGCATCAAGGTCATCTATGACGGCTACCGCGCCTTTGCCAACGGTGGCCGTGGCGAGCAGGCCCCGGTCTCCTGTAGCAACATTCTCTACAGCGAGGATGGCATTTACGAGTACCTGATGGCCTACGAGGGCATCACCTGCATGGCAGTGGACGGAGCCAACCGCAAGTGGGTGGGCACTTCCAATAACGGCCTTTACCTCATCTCGGCCAACGGCCTGGAGGAGTTGGCCCATTTCACCACTGCCAACAGCCCCCTATACGCCGACAAGATTTCCACCGTGGCAGTGCATCCCGAGACGGGCGTGGTATATATAGGCACGGCCTACGGATTGCAAAGTTACCGCTCCACAGCCACTGTGGCCGAGAACTATCCCTCGGCCAATATATATGCCTTCCCCAATCCTGTCCGCCCTGATTACGACGGGCCGATAGCTATCAAAGGCTTTATGCGCGATGCCCTGGTGCATGTCACCGATACGCGCGGACATGTGGTCTACTCCACTACTGCCCATGGCGGTCAGGCCATTTGGAACGGCCGTACCGTCAATGGCGACAGGGTATCCAGCGGAACCTATTATGTGTTTGCCTCCGACATGGCCGGTACCATGCGGTCGGTGGCTAAGATATTAATCATTAGATAAGTTGACACCCACACTCTCCACCCCAGCACTAGTGCTGCACACCACGCAGTATGCCGAAACGTCGGTCATTGCCAAGATATTCACTCGGCAGCTTGGGGTGCGTTCCTATATTCTCAAAGGTGTGCGCAAAGGGGGCAGCCGTACCAAGCAGAATCTGTTGCAGCCGTTGAGCTATCTGGACTTGGTGGTGTATAACAATCCCAAGACCCAGCTGAACTACCTGAAGGAGATTGCCCCCCACGGTGGGCAGAAACCCGTAGTGTCGGACGATATGTCCGACGAGGCCATCCACAACGCGCTGCGGTTCTTTATGACCGAGCTGCTCTACAAGACCTTGCGAGAGGAAGAGCCGATGCCGGAATTGTTCGACTATGTGGTGGACAGTGCGCAGTTCAATGGGGACGGGCAGACGCTTTCGCACCAGCCGATTCTTTTTCTCTTGACAGTGTCGCGCCATCTGGGCATAGAGCCGCTGGACAACTACAGCCAGCGCGAGCCCCTGTTTGACCAGCAGGGTGGGCGTTTCTGTTTTGCAGGAGAGAATACGCTCAACCAGAGCACTTCGCAGCTGCTTCACTACTATTTGCAGGCTGTCAACAGCGGGGGGCCGATACCGCTGACCACCCTCTCTCAACGCACAGAATTAATCAATCGGCTGTTGGAATACTTCCAGTTGCATCTGGCAGAGTTTCGCAACTTTAAGTCGCACGAGATATTACATACGGTATTACAATAATTCTAAAATATATGAAAAAAGTTTTTATCACTTTGCTGATTGTGCTCTGCGGCTTGCCCGCCATGAGCCAGTCGTGCTATTGGGTGTTTCTCACCGACAAGCAGGGGGTGACTTTCGACCCCTATAGTTATTTCGATGCCAAGGCCATCGAGCGCTACCAGCAGAACGGTGCCGACCTGTATGACATCACCAACTATCCCCTCAACGGCAGCTATGTCAGTCGTGTTGACGCCATTGCCACCGAGGAGGTGGGACAGAGCCGCTGGCTGAATGCAGTGGCCGTGATGGCCACCGCCGAGCAAATCAGTCAGATTGAACAGCTGCCTTTCGTCAGCAACACACAAATCATTGCCAGCGAGATGCAGATTGCCTCCTATCAGGGAGCAGCCGCCAAGGAGGCTGTTGCCACTGAAGAATTGCCGGAGCTGACCAACCAATTGGTTCGTATGCAGGGCGAATTGTTCCGCGCGAAGGGCATTGACGGCAAGGGCATCCGCATTGCCGTGCTGGACGGTGGTTTCCCCCGTGTGAACACACACGATGCCTTCAAGCACCTGCGCGACAATAACCGCATTCTGGACACTTGGAACTTCCCCAACAAGAAGGCCGATGTCTACGGTTGGAACAGCCACGGTCTGAGTACTCTCTCCTGTATCACCGGCATTATTGACGGTCAGCAGCTGGGTCTGGCCACTGGGTCGGAGTTTCTGCTTTATCGCACCGAGGTGGAGGCCGAGCCCTTCAAGGAAGAGGTGTGGTGGCTGCAGGCCATGGAGCGGGCCGACCAACATGGGGCCAACCTCATCAGCAGCTCGTTGGGCTATGGCAAGGAACGCTATTTCACCCGCGACATGGATGGCACCTCCTATGTGGCTAAGGCTGGCAATCTGGCTGCCCGCAAAGGCATCTTGGTGGTCAACTCGGCCGGCAACGAGGCCGACAGCCGCCAGTGGAAGACCATCATCACTCCTGCCGATGCCGACAGTGTGCTCTGCGTGGGCGGCATCGAGTCCGACAACGAGCACTACCGCCATATCAGTTTCAGCTCCTTCGGCCCTTCTGCCGATGGAAGGTTGAAACCCAACGTGAGTGCCTACGGCCATGCCTTGGCCGCGGCCAACGG
>DFDY01000008.1 GCA_002368955.1 Bacteroidales bacterium UBA3816 | reverse complement strand
CCGTGCCAAAGTGGCATAGAAGCGACCGAAAGGGAGCAACCTGCCACTTTTAACTGCCAGCGACTGCCACCCGCTGACAATTTGTCAGCCGATGGCAGTCGCCGCTAATTGCAAACTGCTCACCGTTTACATCACCACCACCTTCTTGGCTGGGTGCTGGCCGGCATGCAGCAGGTAAACGCCGCTGGCAGGCGTGTCGAGCCATACCTTGTTGTCGTGGGCCACGGCTTTGTCTATCAGTCGTCCCTGTATGTCGTACAGGCTCACACTCTCGCCAATCACCATACCCTCCACGACGATATGCCCTTCGCAGAGGTACACCTTTATCGGAGCCTCTTCCAAGGCGTTAATCCCTGTGGGGTCGAGATAGACGGTGTCATGGATAATCAGCGTGTCGCAATAGACCGTGTCGATGTATCTTATCACGGTGTCATAAATAGTGATATGCACTGTGTCGTAAACCACTATATGTGTCGTGTCGGCAATGGTGGTATCCGTTTCTCCGGAGCCGCAGTCGGCGGTGATGGTCCCAAGGCTGCTCCATACGCTGTTGCCTTGGTAGGCTGTCAGTTGGGTGCAAGGCACCGCAATGGCGAGGCCACTCACGGTGCTGCCAAAATATCCGTCTGAGATTGTCAGCAGTCGGTCGGCGGCGATATTCACGTTGGCTAGGCTTACCAAGGGAAACACGCTGCCTACCAGGTCTTCGGGCAGCACAGTGACCTCGGGGCCTATGTTGATGGTTGACAGGGCATCGCACTCATCCAACACGCCACTGCCGCTGAAGGCAAATACCGAAGCAGATATAGGGTTGAAGTTCAATGTTTCGAGCGACTCGCAGCTGGCAAAGGCCGTCTCCCAGATGGTACGGACACCTGTGCCAATGGTGACATCCTCCAACATGCTGCATCCACTGAAGGCACCGTAGCTGATTTCTGTCACTGTGTTGGGAATGACGACCGACGCCACATCGCTATAGGCAAAGGCGTTGGCACCTATTTCGCGAACTGGACGCATTGTGCCGCCATAGGTGATTGAGTCGGGGATGACCACGTCGGTCACCGACCCCAGCGTGACGTCAGTGATATTGATGCTGTCGGTATATACCGAGCAGCTGTACTGCACACCGTCGGTGTGTGTGTAACTGTAGTTGACACCGCTTTGCGCCCCGGCAACTACGGGAAGCGTCAACAGAATGGTTGCTGCAAGAAAGAATCTGTTCTTCATTGAAGTTTGTTTTTTGTTAGTTTGTTGTTAATCTGATAGATGTAAGGATACCTTCCAGAAGGTAATCCGGTTGCAAAAATATAACAAAAAAATGAGGAAATTCAATGCAGACCACAAAATCACCATTATTGGGGAGTATTGACAAAAAAAAGCCCACCTTGTCGGTGGGCCACGATTTTGTTTTGGTGTTGTTATTTGCTATTCGTTGCGAGCAAAGTTCAGTGTGAGGGGGACGGAGGTGCTGTCCTCGGGGTAGAACATTGCCAGGTTGAAGGTGATGATATCGGTGGCATCGTCGTAGGTGAACTGCAGCTGGCCGGGATTGTCGTTCTCATCGTCAGCCACGCCATTGAGGAAGCCGGTATGGGTGGCGCCGTTGTAGAGGTACTCATAGGAGACCCCCTGGATCTGCTCCAGTACGCCCTCTTCGCCGCCAAAGGCCATGACGTTGGTGGGGAAGGTGAAGTGGGCGTAGGTGCCGTCGAAGTTCAGACCGAAGCTCATGGTGTCGTCCTCGATGCCGCTCATGCAGGTGGTGTCGATGCCGAGGTTGTTGATGAACTCGAAGTAGGTCACGGTGTATGTCCAGTCGGTGTTGTGCAGGTCGGAGGTACTTTTTACACGGACGGTGCTTTCCGTAGGGATGTTACCGTTGTTGCCGTTGTTGGCAGGGGTGATAACGATGGGATCTTCCTTCTGGCAAGCGCTCATGCAGATTGCAAAGGCGGCAATTGCGATAACAATAATGTTTTTTTTCATTGTTTTTGTTGTTTTAAATTATTTGTTTTTTGATTGATTGTTTTTCTTGTTTTGAAATTGCTTTCACATATAAAAACGTAAGAAATGGATGAAAAACTACAGAGGTGGTGTTTTTTTTTTTAATTAGTCCATTTAGAAAACTGTATCATATAGATAACGGGGGTGTTCTCCGTTTCGTAGTCGGTGCGTGATACGATCAGGGTGTTGTCGGTGAGCCAATGGATGCTCCAGCATCCATCGGTGGGTAGCAGTCCGCAGCAGAACTCTCCGTTGTCCGACAGGCTCCAACTTCCGTTTTCGACACCGCTTTCCCGGGTCAATGATGCTGTGCCGTCCTCCGCAAACTCATATAGAAAGGTCTCGCCATCGGCTGGGCTTTGGACAGTGGTGTTGCCAGCTTGTGTAATGGTCATGATTTCCAAGCTCCATATACCGGCAAGGGAGGCAATGTCAGCGGCCGAGATGTCAAGCACCAGATAGCTGTCACCGTGGATATCATGACGGGTCTCTACTGTACCGCAAAGCGTTATCGTATCTTCCTCCATGTCGCCGCCGCAAACCATCGTGTATCCGTCTTTGATCAGTATCAGGACCGAATCTTCGCTGACTCTCAGTGCAGGCACCATATCAGACAAGGTATAGTCATCTGTTTCCGGTACTTCCACGCATTCCATCACCCCAGTGTAGCAGTTGCTCATGTTCAAGGTGTAGGGTAGGGTGGCATAGGCAGAGCCATGGTAGGTGCCTGAATTGGGATCGTAACTCACGCATACAGTCTTCCCCGCTTTTTCCATCGTCTTCATCCAATCCTTCATCTCCTGCCGATCACGGGTGGTGAAGGTGGTAGCATCCTTGCTTGCAGATCCATTTTTGCTATAGCGGGTTTGTGTGCTCATGTTGTAGAATTTTACCACCTTGCCCTCCACTGCGTATTCACAGAAGAGGTCGAGCATGGCATCCCATTCGCTGTCGGTCTGCAGGTTTCTTGCGCCTTCGTCGCTATCCACCGTATAGACAATTATGCGTTTGTTCTCCACAGGTATCGTGGAACCTCCGTTGTTAGAACCGATGGTTTCTTCCGGTTTGGTACAGGCGGCCGTGCAGAGCATCACGGCCATCAAGGCATATAATCCAATTGATTTTTTCATGGTTATAATTATTGGTTTTCGGTTTGTAGTTCGCCCAACTGGTAGTCAATTAGGGCATCGTATTGTTCTTCATTCTCAAGGCGGTAGAAGCCGATGGCATGTCTGTCATGCGAAGCTACCACGCGTAGTACAGGCTCTCCTTTCCATGCCACACGCTCCTCAGGATCTCCTGGGTCTCCCAGCCAGCTGATAGACCCTTCGTTACCACGGATGTCGAATTCCTCCTTCAGCTGCTGCCATGAAGCTTCGTCGTCAGCCACCATCAATACCACATTTATCTTCACGCTGTCGTTGAGCCAGAAGCCCTGCACCTGTGCCACATTCAGCTCCTGTCGTGAGGCATAACGTTGATAGAGAGCATCCTCTACCTGTGCCGTCTGTCCGTGGCGGCAACTCGTGACCAGCGGCAGCAGCAGCAACAGGGGCAATAATCGATTTATAACTTTACATCTCATAATTTATATTATTCATGCCTCCTTCAGCATTATGGCGGCCAAATCGGCCCATTGGCTGGCGCCCGTGTCGGTGCGGTTGCAATAGACATTGTCGAATCTGCAATCAGACGTGTTGTGTGATAGCATCGGCACAGCAACAGCTACCCCCACTGTCAACATCGCC
>DFDY01000092.1 GCA_002368955.1 Bacteroidales bacterium UBA3816 | reverse complement strand
GATGTGCGGGATGTTTCCAAAGAAAGCCATATATACGCACGTGCGCACGAGGCACTATGACGAATATGATTTATTTTGGAAAGAAATTAGAATAATTAGAATAATTTATTAACAAATAGATATTTTCTGGAAACGAACGGGAATAGGTAGCTCCACTGCTTGGAATTTTTGTGGAAAGGCCATTCATTTCCGTGGAGAGGCTACTAATTTTCGTGGAGAGGCTGTCTTTGACTTTTCCAAAACGAAAGGAAAACAGGCAATGCCCGCGGGCACTGCCTGTTTTCTGTAAGCCGATATGTCTGAATGTTACTGCGGCAGGTTCATGCCGGGCAGGTTCAGGCCGGGGAGTTCAAGACCGGGTGCCAGCACGTCGTTAGGATTATCGATATTAGGATCGCTGACGATACCTATCGTTGGAGAGCCTGACAGTATCGGCTCGGTTTCTATTCTGAAAATCTCCAGGGCGGGAGTCATATATGTCTTTTTCATATTGCTGTTCTTTTTTTGCTTTGTTTCTGATATTAGTTCATAATCACTTCACGACAACCTTACGTCCACCGACGATGTACAGACCCTTAGTGGGTTGGCTGACACGCTGTCCGGCGAGGTTGAAGATTTCCTTGTTTGCCTTTTCGCTATTCTTCAGCGTAGCGCTGATGCCAGTGGTCTCAGCATCGAAGGGCAGGAATGCGGGAGCGCCAGAATCGATGTGCAGGTAAGCCTTGCCGGCAGGAATCGCCAGGCCTTCTTCAGCGGGGAAGAAGGCGCGTACATCGCTCTGAGAGGCGAGCACGTAGTCGCCTTCTTCGGCAGTTGTCACGGTCATGGCGGCCTTCAGCAGGTTCCCCTCAATGGCATCGGCAGTAGCAATCACGGGAATCTTGTAGTCCTTGGGGTAGGTAGCCTCTTCATCACCCTCCAGTACCAAGCCCGTGCCGGCAGGAACCTTCGTCACCTTTTTGAGTTGTGCAACGCCTTCGGTGGAAGTCACGATATAGGCGGTCAGACCTTCGACGGCACTGAAGTCGAGGGCCTTGTTGCTGCAGAAGGTGGCATAGCCGCATTCAGATTTGATGGTGGCGGAGACGGTTTCAACTTCATCGTAAACAGCTATTGATTTAATAAACACATAACGGTTGAAACTAATATTTGCATTACCATCCTCGTTAGCCTTGATGAACAATTCGGTAGCTGCCGACATTTCATCAACCAACGAAGCTGCTCCAGTGACGCTGCAATCTGTCATGCCGCTAACGGTAATCACAACATATTGTCCCTTAGTGAGATTAGCTATGCCGACAGGAGTTGCGCTTCCGTTTGAAGAATACAAACCTCTCGAACCGTTGCGGAGCAACCATGTCGAACCTGTCTTCACACCAAAATTGTCATTAGAGGTCAGACCGGCAGCAGTGATAGTCCCGAAACTTGTTCCATTAGCCTCAAAAGCTTTTTCGCTAATTGTAACTTCACCCTTATCTGCGGTAGCCTGGCTTGCAAAGTCAATAGACCACGATTCTGTGAGCAGCGGACGTACAGCAACAGTTGCCGTAGCATCCAAGGAATTCGTATAGCCTTCAGCTTCTGCATGCACGGTAACAGTAGAGCCTCCAGCCAGACTGAAGGGAGCAGTATAGACAACGGCAGCACCGCCATCGATAGTATAAGAATAGCTTACACTTGTAGGCAGAGGACTTAGAGTCGACTGGTCAGAACCGATAGAAATGGTGTAGTTACCATCGGCATAGGCTGTCTTTGTGATGACAGGAGTGTTAAGGACAACTTCCGTACCAGCTCCGGTAGCAAACTTGATTACGTCTGATGTGGCCTTGTCCGTCTTGGCATAGGCCCAGATGTTGGCTGCACTTGTCGTAACCTCACCGGTGTACTCCGTCCAACCAGCATCGCTGGCCGTCTTCTCGGTTTCAGAATAGTAGATGGTTGAGCCGTCGGTAGTGCAAGCCAAGGTGAATTTACGATTTACGCCGTCCGGTGCTGTAATCAGGTGCGTAGGAGCGTCGCAGACAGCAGTAGCTGAGTAATCGTAAATGTCTAAGTTGTCGAAATTAATCTTTCCAGACCCTCTTCCTAAAAGGTCGAAGAAACCGGTAATAACAGGAAGGTCCGTAACTGTTTTAGAGCCTGATGTAACTGCTTCTGAAGTAGAATTGTTGGTTATAGTGTACGCAACAGAAGATGCGGTGACCACTAACTTCAAATGATACCATGTGCTTCCATCCAATTCGATTGTACTTCCACTGGTATTCTCCAGGTCGTTGATAAACCAAGCAGTTACGTCAGTTCCTGTAAATAGGGGCTGTGAAAGCGAAAAGATATAGTCAGTACCTGTATAGGGCGTATTTGTTGCAAGATTTGGGTCAGTTGTAGGGACGATGAACTGAGATGCACTTCTTCCAACAACATTGCCACCAACCAAACTAAAATCTAATTCGATGTTGTAGCCGGCTGTTGTCATACCAGCAGTAGTGTAGCCACTACCTGCTTCATAACCAAAAGTAACAGATTTGTAGCAGCTTCTGTTGCCGTTGCCACTCGGAGTACACTGGGCATAATTGCCGTATGTGGCATCACCAGTTTTCAATACAGCATTACCATTGCGACAAGTCCAGTCAGTAGTTGAAACAGACTCGTAGTTCTGGGCATTCAGGGTGCGCTTACTGCCGTCCGCCCACGCCTCATTCACTCCCGCGAGCAGTCCCACTGCCACGAGTAGCATTTTCGATAAACGTAAAAATTTTTTCATTGTTTGTTTTTGTTTTTATTATTAATTAGTAGTTGTTAGTTGTTGTCTGTTTGGTGCTGTACGCCTGCAAATTCGGCACACGGCTGCAAAGGTACGAAAAG
>DFDY01000075.1:23193-23370 GCA_002368955.1 Bacteroidales bacterium UBA3816 | reverse complement strand
ACATGCAGGCCGTGAAGGACTCTAAATGCACCATGGTTTTCGGCCAGATGAACGAGACTCCCGGAGCCCGTGCCCGTGTGGCTCTCTCAGGCCTGACCCTTGCAGAGTATTTCCGCGACGGCGACGAGAAGACTGGCGGCCGCGACATCCTGCTCTTTATCGACAATATCTTCCGTT
>DFDY01000075.1:0-23135 GCA_002368955.1 Bacteroidales bacterium UBA3816 | reverse complement strand
TCTTCCGTTTCACCCAGGCGGGCTCTGAAGTGTCTGCCTTGCTGGGCCGTATGCCCTCGGCCGTGGGTTACCAACCTACGCTGGCCACCGAGATGGGCATGATGCAGGAGCGTATCACCTCCACCAAGCGGGGTTCCATCACCTCGGTGCAGGCGGTATATGTGCCTGCCGACGACCTGACCGACCCAGCCCCTGCCACCACCTTTGCCCACTTGGATGCCCAGACGGTGCTCAGCCGTAAGATTTCAGAGCTGGGCATCTATCCCGCCGTTGACCCCCTAGACTCCACTTCGCGCATCCTCTCGCCCGACATCGTGGGTGAGGAGCACTACAACACTGCCCAAAAGGTCAAGCAGATACTCCAACGCTACAATGAGTTGCAGGACATCATCGCCATCCTGGGCATGGAGGAGTTGGGCGAGGCCGACAAACAGGTTGTGGCCCGTGCCCGCCGTATCCAGCGTTTCCTCTCGCAGCCCTTCCATGTGGCCGAAGCCTTCACCGGACTGCCCGGCAAGTTTGTCAACATCGAGGACACTATCAAGGGTTTCAACATGATTCTCAACGGCGACTGCGACTACCTGCCCGAGCAGGCCTTCCTGCTGGTCGGCACCATCGAGGAAGCCATTGAGAAGGGCGAGAAGATTCTGGCTGAAACGAAATAACCTTTGGCAGCGATGAAAGTTAAAATCACCAAGCCCGACTCCATCGTCTTTGAGGGTGAAGCGCGCCAGCTGCACCTCCCCGGCGTGGGCGGCAAGTTCGAGATGCTGGAGAACCACGCCCCCATCATCTCCGCCCTCACCCAAGGCGTTCTCCGACTGGTCACCCCCGAAGGGGAAGAGAAGTCCTTCGACATTCGCGGCGGTGTCATCAAAGGACAACAGAACGACATATTAATTTTAGTACAGTAACAAAACTCAACCTATGGAGCCCATCATCATCCAGGGAGTCTTGCTCAACCAAGCGGTTGCCGACATACTCATCGTTGACCAACATATTGCCGCTATCGGAAGCGGTCTTTCTGTGCCCAACAATGCCATACGCATTGAGGGGTCTCACTTGGCAGCTTTCCCCACATTTGCCAATATGCACACTCATGCCGCCATGACCCTGCTGAAAGGCCTTGGCAGCGACCAACCCTTGCAGCAATGGCTCAACGAGAGCATCTGGCCAGCCGAAAAAAACCTGGACGACGAAGCCGTCTATTGGGGAACCAAACTGGCTTGCCTGGAGATGATTAAGTGTGGCACCACCCTCTTCAACGACATGTACTTCCGTCTGCCCTCTTCGGCCAAGGCTGTGGCAGAAATGGGGCTTCGCAGTGTCCTTGGATTCAATGTGTTTGGCGACGGAGACGAGCTCACCGACCAGTCCTTCCTACGGCTTCGTGAGGAGGTGGAAGGGGCTGGTCCACTGGTGCAACTCAGCATTGCCCCCCATTCGGTCTATACCGTCAGTGAGAAAGGGCTGCTCCATTGCGCTGAGATGAGTCAGAAGTATGGCACCCTCTACCACATCCACATGTCCGAGACCGAAACCGAGGTGCGGGAATGTCTGCAGAAGTACGGTTGCCGGCCCTATTCGCTTCTACAGCGACTGGGGGTGCTGGATTTGACCGAGGGGCGTTTTGTAGGGGCCCACAGCCTTTTCCTCGACCCCGAAGAAATAGCCCTGATGGGGAGCCATCATGTTACCGTGGTGCACAATCCCGCTTCAAATCTTAAATTGGGCTCGGGCAGTCGGTTCCTCTATTCCGAGCTGTGCAAAGCAGGAGTGAACGTCACCCTTGGCACCGACGGCAGTGCCAGCAGCAACAACCTCGACTCGATAGAGGCTGCCCGATTGATGTCATACCTGCAAAAAGGGGTACGGCAAGACCCCACCGTATTGCCCGCCACCGAGCTGCTGCCAGTGGCCACAGAGAACGGTTTCAAAGCCCTAGGCATCAATGCCGGAAAGATTGAGGTGGGCAAACTGGCCGACCTTATGCTTGTCGACCTGAACAACATGGCCTTCGTCCCCAACAACGACACCCTCTCCAGCCTCTTCTATGCCGCCCACGGCGATGCGGTGGATACCGTCATTTGCAACGGCCGCCTCCTTATGCGCCACCGCCACGTCGAAGGCGAAGAGGAAATCATCGCCCAGGCCCGCCACCATGCCCTCAAGCTTTGCCCACAACCATAGATTCTCCACGCAAAGGCACCGCAATGAAGCATAGTGTCGTCATCCTTTTTTCCTGCTTTCTGCTGGCCGTTTCGTGCCGCATGCCCGACAACAGCGACAAGCAAATCTTCCGCTACAACGAGTCGGCGGGCATCACCTCCCTCGACCCCGCCTTTGCCAAAGACCAGACCCTCACCTGGGCCTGCACCCAGCTCTACAACGGCCTCATACGCCTCGACGAGAGCCTACAACCCCAGCCCTGCATTGCCCGTCATTGGGACATCAGCCCCGACGGCAAGACTTACACCTTCACCCTACGGCCCGACATTTATTTCCACAAGAGCGAACTCTTTGCCACACCCGACTCCACCCGAGCCGTGGTGGCGGCCGACTTCCTTTACAGTTTCCGCCGCATCCTCGACCCCGACGTGGCCTCCCCCGGCCGTTGGGTCTTCAGCGAGGTGCAGGACTTCTCGGCTCCCAACGACTCCACCTTCGTCATCCGCCTGCGGCAGCCCTTCAGCCCCTTCCTCAGCCTGCTGGGCATGGTCTACTGCTCCGTGGTGCCCCATGAGGTGGTGGAGCATTATGGCACCGACTTTCGCCAGCATCCCTGCGGCACCGGTCCCTTCTTCATGCAGCTATGGAAAGAGAATGTCAAGCTGGTCATGCGCCGCAACCCGCACTACTTCGAGCGCGACGACCGGGGCCGTCCCCTCCCCTACCTCGATGCTGTGGCGGTCACCTTCATCGTGGACAAGCAGACCTCCTTCCTGGAATTTGTCAAGGGCAACCTCGACTTCATGAACTCATTGGACGCCGCCTACAAGGACGAAATCCTCACCCGCACCGGACAACTCAAGGCCAAGTATGCCGACCGCATCGACATGGTCAGCACCCCATTCCTCAACACCGAATACCTGGGTTTCCGCATGGAAAGCCCCGCCTCGCCCCTAGGCGACAAACGCATCCGGCAGGCCATCAACTATGGCTTCGACCGCGAGAAAATGATGAAATACCTGCGCAACGGCATCGGCAAGCCCGGCACGGGCGGCTTTGTTCCCTGCGGCCTGCCCGGCTTCGACAGCGTGCCCGACTACGGCTACCGCTACGACCCCCAGCGGGCTCTGGCCCTTTTGGCCGAGGCGGGCTATCCCCATGGGCAGGGCCTCCCCACCATCACCCTCTCCACCACCAGCAACTACCTGGACCTCTGTAAGTACATACAGCAGCAGCTGGGCCTCCTGGGCATAGAAGTGAAAGTGGATGTCAACGCCCCCGCCGCCCTGCGCGAACAGATAGCCCAAGGCAAGAGCGGCTGGTTCCGCGGCAGCTGGATAGCCGACTATCCCGATGCCGAGAACTACCTCTCACTCTTCTACAGTCCCAACCGCACACCCGCCGGCTCCAACTACACACGGTTTAAAAGTCCTGCCTACGACCGCCTCTACGAGCGTGCCAAACAAACGACTGACGAGGGCGAGCGCATCAGTCTCTACCGCCAGATGGACAAATTGATTATGCAGGAAGCCCCCATTATAGTTCTATACTACGACCAAGTGTTGCATTTCACCCACAAGAACGTCCACGGCCTGCGCAGCAACGCCATGAACGCCCTCGACCTGCGCTACGTCACCATCGACCGCTAAAGAGCGTCGTAGTCAATCTGGTCGTACTCCAATCCCTCGGGAATGTGGTCGGTACTCCTCCAGTCGATATAGTCGAAATGGTGTATCGCCTCCTCCGGCACCCAGACACTATGTCCCACCGTGCCGTCTGGCTGCTTCACCGACACCACATACAGCCCTTTCACCTTTTGAGAAGGCCGCAAGGAGACCTCATAAGCCCCCTCCAGATACTCAGGCTCCTCCGTCCAGCTATAGCTGCTACCATGCCTAGAAAAATTGCGCAGAGCCGACAAAGACAATTCCATATCGCGGTAAATCACCATGCTGTCCGTCAGCTCCATAGTCTCGAAAGCATCCACACTCAGGTAGAACTGTCCGTGATACTTCACTGCCTGATACCAATAGCGGGGCACATTGTCCAACTGCTGCCGCTCCAACGGAGCCCGCGACTCGCGCAGATAGCGGTAGGCCTCGGCAAAATACTCCTTGTGAGTGGCAATGTCGTCGTCCAACCAATAAGTGTTTTTATGCAGATACTGAGCGTAGTCCTTCTGCTCCTTGGGGCGAATAAAGTAGTAAGAGCTGTACAGCACCTCGGTGCTACAGGTGTCGCACTTGTAGTAGGCATACTCGCGATAGAGATAGGTGGTCTCGTTCTCCACAAAAGTGCGCTCAAGCGCATATGCCCGCTGTTTTTCGTCCTTGTAAACCAGGGGCAGAGGCACCTTCTTGCCGTCAATAGTCACCGTGGGGGCATCGTTCTGCGCACAGCTGTTCAGTGCCCATAGTAAGGGCAACAATAAAGCTAGGCGTTTCATACCACACTACTTTTGAAAGTAAAGGTCAAAAAGATCCATGTCCGACCACTTGGTCTTTTGGATGAAAGCATCGGTGCAGGTGGCGTCGTACTGCATCACTTTGCCGGCAAACACTGCCTCCACAAAGGCGCAGAACTCGTCAATCGTGGCAGTCAGAGCCGCAGCCACCTCGTGCCCGCGGTCCTCATAGCGCACAATGCGGTAGTTGTATCCCTTCCTGTCGAAATGTCTGGCCAAGCGACTGCTGCCGAAGAGCGACATACTCAGCGAGCCGGGCATACGGCGATAGTTGACAATCTTGTCGATGGTGCCATGGTTCAGGAAGGTCGGAGCAGGCGGCGTGGCATACTCCAACTGGCTGTTCTTGCAGAATATGCCGCCCGCATAGGCTATCACCGCCGCGGGCACAAACTCCTTGGGCAGTTTTTCCACCACCGGCAGGGCGTTGGCACGGCTGTAGTCGGTCTGCAGCACCGTGATGGCCCCGGCGCTGCTGCCCGTCAGCACCATCTTGGTGGGGTCGAGGTTCAGCTGCTTGGCATTGTTCCACAGGAATGCCACCGCCTCGGCGCAGTCTTCCACCGCCCACGTGATGGCAGTGTCGAAAAGATGGTAGGCCGTCAGCAGCGACACCTTTGCCGGATGCTTGAAATAGAGCCTGTAGTCCATGGCCACGGCCACAAAGCCGCGGTCGGCCAGCATCTGGCAGCACTTCTGGCTGCTCTCGTTGTTGCGCTCGCCGGAGGCAAATCCGCCGCCGAAGATATAGAGCACACAGGCCTTATCGGCGCGGGGATGGTCGGGCATGTATACGTCCAACTTCAAATCCACCGTGTCGCGTGTGGCATAAACAAACGTATGCTGCGCCCTTGCCGAGAAGCCCAACAGCACTATAAAAAACAGAAAGACAAACTTTTTCATTGATATGTGTTTATTTCTAATAGGCTGCAAATATACACAAACAATTTGAATTATACACATTCTCCACCTCACAAAGATCGCGACAAACAATGGTCAAGTTTCTTCCCTCACGGCCATTCTCCCATTTTCATAAGCAATTCAAATGTTTGATGGCCACTACTATAACGAGTCTGTACTGGGTGGGGTTTGGGTCGGATGTGGTGGGGGAGCGAGGCTAGGCCGACGACGGAGAATGCCATGGCACACATTTTGCACAGGTGAATAGTATGAACAAGCAACGCATGATTTTTGAAATAGACCGCCGCAGTGTGACTGAGGGCGACGTGGTAGAGATAAACTGGCAGTGCGAAGGGGCCGAAGAAGTGAAACTAACCATTGACAACGGCTTCCGCAGTTCGGAAATGTCGCTGGAAACCAGCGGCAACAAGAAGTTCCGCCTGAACCGCTCGAAGGGCAAAACCCACCTCACCCTGACGGTGAAGACCGAGGGCAAGGAGCACCACAAGACCATCGATGTGCGCGTGAAGAAAATGCCCACCATCAAGGCCGACACGGTGGACAACAACGGCAAGAAAATGGGCCTACTGAGCCAGTGGTGGCAGAAAGGGATGACAAATTGGCACAACTTTATGGCCAAAGTGAATTTGGCCCTGAGTGCCCTGCCAGAGCGCAAGCAGGTAATCGTCAAGATGATGACCCTGCTGGGCGTGATGCTCATCGTCAGTGCCATTTGGCCCAAAGCCTACAACTTCATCATGGTGGCACTGATTGTGTATCTGGCCATCGCCCTGATTAGGAAATAGCCCTGCGCAAGCAACTGTTTTCAAGACTTTTCCCACCACAGCCTCTGCGTTTATAGCATGTGGCTGCTCAGCCATAGAGGGTGAATTTTTTGTAGCCGTCAAAAAATTCACACAATAAAATCGAGACTACTGCGTTATCTTAAAAAAATAAAAAAGACTTATGAAAAGAGGTGCTTTTTTGACCGTGGTGTTGACACTGCTGCTGTGTTGCATGGGCTGCGACAAGGAGCAGCGCGACATCAAAAGCAAGATTCAGAAGGCCGAACTGGGCACGGTGGAGTATACCGTGCGACAGATTATCCGCAACAGCGACGAGACATGGAAGTTCTTCGGCGAGCGGAAGGTGCTATTTTCGGTAAAGGCCACCCTCAAGGCCGGCATAGACCTGGACAAACTGGAGGACGACGACGTGGTGGTGAGGGGTAAATCAATCAAACTGACCCTCCCCGAGCCTCAAATTATGGCCCTGAACATCCGTCCCGACGACATAGAACTGGTCTACTCCAAGGTGTCCTCCCTGCGGTCCAACTACACGCAGAAAGAGTATGACGAAATACTGCGGGCAGGCGAAGAGGCCATACGCAACGATGAGTCGCTCCGCGCCAACATACTGGCCGACGCCGAAGCCAACGCCCGCGATTTCTTCGACCTGCTGCTACGCAGCAGCGGCTTCGAAAACATCGAAATCCTATTTGACGAATAAAAGTCCTCATCCAGAGTGCTACGACTATTGACTAATAACTGAAAACTATGGAAGACCAAGACCACCCCATAATCAGCAACGATAACGCTCCCGACGAGGAGCGCGTAAATACCACCCTCGACACCGAAACTCAGTCCCCAGCAGAGGAGCCTCAACATACCTCAAATGAGGAGCCCCAAGACCAGACCGAGGAGACCTCACCCGCTGCCGAAGAGCCTGCAGAACCAGAGCCTCAAGAACTGTCTGCCACTGCGCCCACTCCTTCAGCACAGGACCCTGACCGCCCAAGACAGAATATATTTGAATCCATTGGCAACCTGATGAAAAGCACCAGCCATTTGCTGCGCACAATTATCATCTTGGCAGTGGTGCTGCTGGTGGCGTGGGGCATCTTCTCGCTGCAGCACAAGGCCAAGCACAAGCGAGTAGTGCGCACCATCACACAAACCGTGGTGGAGGTGCAGAAGATTAAGGAATTCTGCACTGCCAACTATCAGGAGGAGACCGTGGTGGTAGCCCACCGCAAAAAGCTCCTCAAGAGCGAGGACCTGGCCATCATAGTAAAGGGGACCGTGCGCGTGGGTTTCGACCTTTCACAGATGAACTCTCGGCTCACATCGGACACTTCTATCGTAATAGACCTCCCCGCCCCCATCGTGCTGGATGTTATCACCAATCCATCGAACTTCGAAACCTTTGAAGAGGAAGGCCACTGGGACCACAAGCAGGTGACCACCTACAAGAACATGGCCCGCGCCATGATACTGCACCACGCCAAGGCCGACGGCATCATGCAGGATGCCGTGGAAAACGGCGTTGCCAAACTGACCCTGCTGTTCAAACGCATGGGCATGAAGCAGGTGACCGTCAACGTGGCGCAACCCGAGCCCACCCCCACCGAAAGCGGCGTGCCCCATATTGGCGGAGTGTTCAAAATCCCAGAGAAGCAGGACCCCTCCATATAATTCGACATTGTGTGGAGGGGCAACGGCGATAGTAAAAAAAGCACTTTAATTGTGGTAGCATACATAAAAAACACAATAAAACGATTTTTTTTTGTACTTTTGCAAAATCTAAAAACTATAAAAACGACCATGAAACACAACTGTATCAGCCTTGTGCTGCTGGCGTTGCTATTGTCGGTAACGGCCTGCAACAAGGATTATTTTGACGAACTGAGGCACCCCCTTTCCATAGAGGGGAGTTTCGACCCTTTGTATGGTATTCCCGTGGCCCACATGTCGGCCAACATGAACACCATTGTGGGTATGGTGGATACAAACCAGAACCTGACGGTGCGGATAGGCAGTGACGATATAGTGTATTTCCGCTATGATTACTACGACCACACGGTGCTTTCCTGGGTGGCCGAAAAAGGGGTCAGTGGCCGCGTGGAAAGCAAGGACGACCTGGTGCGAAGCTACTATGTCATCAAGGGAACGGAGAAACTAGACCTGTTCAAGAAGTTACAGGAATATGACACCAATACTTTTAGAATCAACGAGTTTTTAGTGAGTTTGACAGCCGATGTACGGGGCTTTGTGAACAGTTCGTTCCAAGAGATTTTGGCCGAGGGTTCAAACCTGACCTTCGACTCGCTAGAGCTGATCATCAACTGTCTGGACGGCTTCCGCGATACGCTGCCGCTGCAGATTGCTACTGAGGCTGTGACAGTGACCGAGCTGCTGGAGACACGACATCTGGAGTTGCTGGACAGGTACAACCTGAGAGACGTGGCGGAGCACAAGCCCTACAGCGTGGACTACACGGTGCGCATGTGCATCACCCTGCCCCCCTCACAGCTGCTGCCCGGCTCCACCTTCCAAGAGCAGATTAACTATATTGGCGTTGACAGTATGATGGCCGACTTTAATGGACGGCTGGAGCTGCCCTTGAATTTCTACACCTCGGGCATGGCCTACACCGACACCCTCGATGTGGACCTTTCCTCCCTCGGCGAACAGCTGGCCAACATAGAGCAGGACACCCTCCGCAGCGAGAATTACACCCTGCATCTCAATAACGACAGCTGCTACCTGGCCTTTGCCGTGGGCAACGGGCTGCCGATAGCGCTGGCCTTTGACGTGACCTTCCTCGATGCCAATGATCAGCCCATTCTCTCCTCCACAGACGACGGGGAGTACTCTGTGGGGCCTGCCCCGTTGAAACCCCTGCCGGGGCACATCAACACCTTTATTGCCGCCGGTGCCACCCAAACCCTCATCAAAACCCCTATCTCGCTCAGCAAACTGAAACAGATGGGCGAGACCCGGCGGGTGGTCTACCACATCCTCCTCAACACGGCAAACCCCGACCTCTCAGGTAACTCGCCCACGGTGGCCGTGCTTGGCAACGACCGCGTAGACATACGCACCTATGTGGTCCTTTCGCCCCATGCCGATTTCACCCTCCCCGTAGACATGACCGAAATTCCCATGCCCCCATTCAATAAATAATTGGCTGCCATGAAAAGACATTTATACCTTCTGATTCTGAGCCTAGTATTGGCCACCATGGCAACAGTCATGCCCTCGGTCAGCCGCGCACAGCTGATAACCGACAATGCGGTTTTCTATCACTCCATCCGCTCGCCCTGGTCCAATTCCTACAATCCCGCCCTCTTCCCCAAAGAGTCTGGTTGGTACGTCACCACCGCCAAGACCAGCCTGCAGCTCTCCATGCCCCTCTCCTACGAGGAATTGGGGTTCAAATATGACCCAGTGCGCGACGTGACCGTGCTGAACATCAACGACGTGCTGGCCAAGTTGAAAACCACAGGATGCAACTTCTACCACAACACCGACGTCAACCTGTTGGGTTTTGGCTTCACCAAAGGGGAAAACCTACACTTCACCTTTGCGGCAGGCATGAGGACCCTCAACTCATTCAATGTTCCCTTGGGACTCATCGACTTCATAACCGAGGGCAACATGGGCGAGAACAGCCACATTGACTTTGGTGCCAAAGACATTTTCAGCAGCCAGACCTATGCCTACCTGAGTGTGGGCGGGGCGTTCAAGCTGCCTATCCTGCCGCTCACTGTCGGTGCCCGTCTGAACGTCTTGGACGGCATTGAGGCCGTCTCCTTGGACAACCTCGCCATCGACCTCACCACTGCCGAGGACGTGAGCTACATGCGCCTCACCACCGACTATCTGCTCCACACCGCCGGCATTGCACGCGTCTCTCGCAAAGAGGACGGCACCTTCGATTTCAACGTCGGCAATCTGAAGGGCATGATGCCGAAAAACCTGGGCTTTACCTTTGACATAGGTGCCAAACTCAAGCTGGCCCTCTTCGACATCAGCCTCAGCATCGTTGACCTCGGCCCCGGCATCAGCTGGCAGCAGAACCCCATGGCCATTGTGCCCAAACAGAAAGACATTTCCATCACCTTCGAGGGCATAGACCTCAGCACCCTGGTCACCGCCGGCACGGTGGACACCTCCTTTATCGGCCGTTTGAAGGACAGCCTCCTGTCCATGATAGACTACACCACCGAAGAGAGCGGCTACTGGTATTCCATTCCCACCCGCATGTATGCGGGTGTGTCCGCCTCCATAGGCAAACTGCTGCGCGTGGGCTACCTGTTCCAAGGGCAGTGGTACAACGGATGGTTTAACAACCACACCTCCGACCTCAGCCACTTTGCCTGCAACAACACCCTCTCCGCCCACCTCAACCTCTTCAACTGGATGGAGCTCTCCTTGGTCAACTCCTTCTCCTATAACGGCCACGACATCACGTGGCTCAACCCCGGTTGCGCCCTCACCCTCAGCCCCGGCCAGAGGCTCCAGCTCTTTGCCGCCATTGAGTACCTCTCCGACTTCAACCCCACCCGTGTCAAAGCCGCCCATGTCATGTTCGGCATCAACATGGTGGGCCTCAATAAAGAACCCGACCCCTCTAAGCAGCCCCAGCAGCAACCCGAACAGCAGAAATCCAACTTACAACCCACTTTAGAATGAGCAATATCGTAGCAATTGTAGGACGGCCCAATGTAGGCAAGTCAACTCTTTTCAACCGCCTGACCGAAAGCCGACAGGCCATCGTGGACGAAACCTCAGGTGTCACCCGCGACCGCCAGTATGGCAAGTCCGACTGGAACGGCAAGAAATTCTCCGTCATCGACACCGGCGGCTATGTGATGGGCGGCGACGACGAATTTGAAACCGAGATACGCAAACAGGTACAGTTGGCCATCGAAGAGGCCGACACCATCCTTTTCCTTGTCGATGCCCGCGAAGGGCTCACCCCCATGGACGAAGACGTAGCCCAGATGCTCCGCCGCTGTCCAAAGAAAGTAATTCTCGTGGCCAACAAGGTCGACAACTCCAAGGATATGACCACCCTCTCCGAGTTTTACTCCCTGGGGCTGGGCGACCCCATTCCCATTGCCGGCATGACTGGCAGCGGCACCGGCGACCTGCTGGACCTGCTGGTGGCCGACTTTGACCAAGGCGATGACGACGACTCCGAGGGGCTCCCCCGCATCGCCGTGGTGGGCCGTCCCAATGTGGGCAAAAGTTCTTTCATCAACCTCATCACAGGCCAAAATCGCAACATCGTAACCCCCATTGCCGGCACCACCCGCGACAGCATCTATACCCGCTACAACATGTTCGGCTTCGACTTCAACTTTGTCGACACCGCCGGTCTGCGCAAGAAGTCCAAGGTAAGTGAAGACCTTGAGTTCTACTCCGTCATGCGCAGTGTTCGCGCCATCGAGAATGCTGACGTGTGCATTCTGATGCTGGATGCCACCCAAGGGCTGGAACAGCAGGACCTGAACATCTTCTCCCTCATCCAGCGCAACAACAAGGGCGTGGTCGTCGTGGTCAACAAATGGGACCTCATCGAGAAGGAAACCAACACCCACAAGCAGTTCGAACAGCTCATCCGCAGCCGCATAGCCCCCTTCGACGACGTCCCCATCATCTTCACCAGTGTCCTCAACAAGCAGCGTGTCTTCAAAGTCCTTGAAACTGCCAAGCAGGTCTACGAGGCCCGCAGCCGCCATATCTCCACCAGCGAGCTCAACGACCTGTTGCTACCCATCGTCAAAGAGCAGAATCCCCCACCGTCGGTCAAAGGCAAGTGGATTAAGATTAAATACATCACCCAGCTCCCCACGCGCTATCCCCAGTTCGTTTTCTTCTGCAACCTCCCCCAGTACATCCGCGACCCCTACAAACGCTTTGTCGAGAACCGTCTGCGCGAGATGTGGGACTTCCACGGCGTGCCTATCACCATTTATTTCAGAGCAAAATAAAAAACTAACTTTCATCATGAAACACAAATCCATCATACCCCTTTTTATGGCCGCCCTTCTCATGGCCGCCTGCAATCCCGTTCGCGAAAAAGTGCTCGAATACTACCCCACTGGCGAGCCCATGCTCATAGCCCTGGAGAAAGGCAAGAAAGAGAACCCCACCCGTGTGGGCGAAAAGATGTACTACCAGAACGGACAGCTCCAGTTCGAAAAGACATTCAGCGGCAAACCCGAAGTGCCCGACGGCACCTGGAATTATTACTGGGACAACGGCCAGCTTTTTGCCACGGCCGACTTCAGTCAAAAACACGACTACGGCAGCCACTGGCAGTTTTTCAACCGCAATGGCGGTCCCTACTACGACGGCAAGCTCGACTCCGTGGTGGTCAGCGACATGGGCCTTTTTGGCACCCCCTCCACCGTCTCTTTCTTCTCCGGTGAGAACCAAGACGTCATCCAGTTCTACAGCAACTACACCGTCCGCAGCACCGAACGCCTCCGCAACCACATGCGCCAAGGCAAAGTCTACTTCTACTTCCCCAACGGCAAAATCCAAGTCGAGGCCAACTTTGTCGACGGCATAGAGGATGGCCCCTATGTCGTCTACCATGAAACTGGTGTTCCCTACTACCAAGGCACCTACGAGAAAGGCAACCGTGTAGGCACATGGGAATTCTACGATAAAGAGGGCAACCCCCTCCAGAAGAAAGAATACACAAAAAAATAGTGCCCCGCAACTATTGACCATTAACTCATAACTATCAACTAAAAAATAGTGGACGTCCTACTCGACAATCCCATATACAAAATCGTCGGCCAAGCCGCCGACCAGCTGGGTGTCAGTGCCTTTGCCGTGGGCGGCGTGGTGCGCGACTACTTTCTCCAGCGCCACTGCACCGACATCGACATCGTCTGTGTCGGCAACGGCATCGAACTGGCCAAAGCCACCGCCCACTCCATCAGTCCCACCATCGAAGTCACCGTTTTCAAAACCTTTGGCACCGCCGCTTTCCAGTACCACCACGGTGGCGAAACCTGGCAGATAGAATTCGTCGGAGCCCGGCGCGAAAGCTACAGCCACGACAGCCGCAAACCACATGTCGAGACCGGCACCCTCGAAGACGACCAAAACCGGCGAGACTTCACCATCAACGCCATGGCCGTCTCCCTCAACCACGACTCCTTTGGCACCCTCGTGGACCCCTTTGGCGGCATCCGCGACCTCGACAATGGACTTATCCGCACCCCTCTCGACCCCGACATCACCTTCAGCGACGACCCCCTCCGCATGATGCGTGCCATCCGCTTTGCCTCCCAGCTGGGTTTTTACATTCAAGACTCCACCTTCGAGGCCATCCAGCGCAACGCCGACCGCATCAAGATTGTCTCCATGGAGCGCATCACCACCGAGCTCAACAAGATAGTCCTCTCACCCAAGCCCTCCGTAGGGTTCAAACTGCTGGAGAAATCGGGCCTGTTGAGACTCATCTTCCCCGAGTTCAGCAACCTCAAAGGAGTAGAAATGGTCGATGGCCGAGGCCACAAAGACAACTTCTTCCACACCCTTGAAGTGGCCGACCACGTCGCCGCCCACTCCGACGACCTCTGGCTGCGCTGGGCTGCCTTGCTCCACGACATTGGCAAACCTGCTACCAAACGCTACGACCCCAAACTGGGCTGGACTTTCCACGGTCACGAAGTCCGCGGCAGCAAGATGGTCAAAAAAATCTTCACCCGCCTCCGCCTGCCCCTCGACAGCAAGATGAAATACGTCGAAAAGCTGGTCCTCCTCCACCTCCGCCCCATCATCCTGGCCGAAGACGAAGTGACCGACTCCGCCGTCCGCCGACTCCTTTTTGATGCCGGTGACGACATAGACGACCTCATGGCCCTCTGCGAAGCCGACATCACCAGCAAGAACGAAGAGAAGGTGCGCCGCTACATGAAAAACTTCCAAATCGTCCGCAAAAAGTTGGTCGAACTGGAAGAGAAAGACCGCATCCGCAACTTCCAGCCCCCCGTCAGCGGCGAAGACATCATGCGCACCTTCGGCATCCCCCCCTGCCGCGAAATCGGTACCATCAAAGATGCCATCAAAGATGCCATCCTCGACGGTCTCATCCCCAACGACCGCGATGCCGCCTGGCAGATGATGTTGGAAAAAGCCGCCGAACTTGGCCTCCACCCCGTCGAGAGTGCACAGTGAACAATGTACAGTGCACTATGAAACGGCTGTCACCCAGAACCCAGAAATATCACATCAACTGTTAATTATTAACTATCAAGCGTCTCCACTTTATACTAGGCCCCACCGCCTCGGGCAAGACCGCCCGAGCCATTGAACTCGCCCAGCAGCTCGGCACCGAGATACTCTCCTACGACTCGCGCCAGTTCTACCAGGAGCTCAACATCGGAGTGGCCCGTCCCTCGGAACAAGAACTCGCCGCCGTCCCCCATCACTTCATCGCCTGCCGCTCCGTGACCGACCCCTACAACGTCTTCGCCTACGAACAGGAAGCCCTCGCCCTTCTCCAGCAACTCTTCCAAACCCACGACACCGTTATTGCCGTGGGAGGGAGCGGCCTTTACGTCGAAGCCCTCCGCATGGGCATCGCTGTCCTCCCCGACCCAGCCCCGGGCCTCCGCGAAGAACTCCAGCAAAAGCTCCGCACAGAAGGTGTCGCCAGCCTCCGTGCCATGCTCCAGAAGTTCGACCCCGACTACTACGCCCAAGTCGACCTCGCCAACGGCGTGCGCATCCAGCGGGCCTTAGAGGTAACCCTCACCGCGGGCATTCCCTACAGCCAGCTCGTCAGCCAGCCCCCCCGTCCACGACCGTTTCAAACCACCGTAGAAGTCCTCCAGCGCGACCGCGACCAGCTGCGCCAACGCATCGACCGCCGTGTCGACCTCATGATGCAGCAAGGCCTCGAAGCCGAAGCCCGCAACCTTTACCCCCTACGACACCTCAACACCCTCAACACCGTGGGCTACAAAGAATTCTTCGCACTTTGGCAGCCTGCCGGAGAGCCCTTTCCCCTCAGCCAAAGCCAATGCCAGCAAGTGGCCGACACCATTCGCCTCAACACCTGGCACTATGCCAAAAAACAACTCACCTGGCTCAAAAAGAAAACCTAACACCCCTCGCCTATGCAACCCAAATTCTCCATCCTCATTCCCACCTGGAACAACCTTCCCTTCCTCCAACTCTGCGTCGCAAGCATCCGCAAGAACTCCGCCTACCCCCATCAAATCATCGTCCATGTCAACCAAGGCACCGACGGCACCCTCGACTGGGTTCGCTCCCAAGGGCTCGACTACACCTACAGCCCCGAGAACATCGGTGTCTGCCTCGCTATGAACGCCATGCGCAGCCGAGTGCAATGCGACTACATCTTCTACCTCAACGACGACATGTACCTCCTACCTGGCTGGGACACAGCCCTGATAGAAGAAATCGAGCACCTGCCCGACAACCGTTTCTTCCTCAGCGGCACCATGATACAGCCCCACAGCCCCCTAGACGTGGGCATCCTGGCCGACTATGGCGACACCGTCGAAACCTTTCAGGAAGAACGCCTCCTGCGCGAATACATGAACTATCCCAAAGCCGACTGGGCTGGTGCCACCTGGCCTCCCAACCTTCTCCACCGCGACCTCTGGGACCTCGTCGGCGGCTACAGCATCGAGTACACCCCCGGCATGTACAGCGACCCCGACCTCACCGCCAAACTCTGGATGGTCGGCGTGCGCCATTTCAAGGGCCTCGGCAACTGCCGCGCCTACCATTTCGAAACCAAGACCACCGGCCGCATCCGCAAAAATGACGGCAACTTCCAGTTCCTCCTCAAGTGGGGCATCACCAACTCCACCTTCCGCAGCCACCTCACCCACCTCGGCCACCCCTTCGTCCCAACCGCCACCACCCAAGTTGACCCTGCCGTCATGCGCAGAAACCGGCTCCGTTCTCGTCTCAAAGCCCTCTTTAAACTTCTCGGCACCTCACACTTCGGTCCCATCCAACCCCTAAAATAAGACGGTGCGCAAGGCCACAGACTGTGACAGAACCTGAACAAGGTTAAAAGCCTAGCATTTGAAGAAATCAACGAGTTACGTCAGATGAGGCATGCCGTCCGAACGGTTGGGCCTCAAAGGTCGTTAATTTGCGTCCCTACGGGACGCCGTAGGAGGTCATTCCTGAGGGACTAAAAAGAAATCGTTACCGTACGGAATTTATCGGGAATTTTTGTAACTGTGCATAACCATGTGTTCCTAGAGACAAGGAAGCAAAGAACTTTTGCAACTTCCATGCACTAGATTATCGATGCCAAAACCGATAGAAACAGTTTGCCAAAGCTGCACCACAAAGGAACAAAAGGGACGAAAGGTAAATAAATACTGCCAAAATGTCAGAATAATTTTGTATCTTTGCAGACCGAAAGCCAGATGGCTCACAACTTGAAAATGAACAGAGACAGATGATTAATAAAGAAACGATAGACCGCATTATGGACGCCACCCACATCGAGGATGTGATTGGCGAATTCGTGTCGCTCAAAAAACGGGGCGCGAACCACATTGGCTGCTGTCCGTTCCACAACGAGAAGACGCCGTCGTTCTATGTCTCGCCAAGCAAGGGCATTTTTAAGTGTTTCGGCTGCGGCAAGTCGGGCAACGCGGTGGGGTTCCTGATGGAGCACGAGCACTACAGCTATCCCGAGGCGCTGCGCTACCTGGCCCGCAAGTACAACATACAGATTGAGGAGGAGGAGATGACCGAGGAACAGAAGGAGCGCCAAAACGAGCGCGACGGACTGTTCCACGTGAGCGAGTTTGCGCAGAAGTATTTTGCCGACCTGCTGTACAACGACGAACTGGGACGTGCCATAGGGTTGAGCTATTTCCACCAGCGCGGCATGAGCGACGAGATTATCAAGACTTTTGGGCTGGGCTACTGCAAAGATGAGTGGAGCGACTTTACGGACCACGCCCGCCGCAACGGCTACTCCGACCAGGTGCTGGAAAAGACGGGTCTGACCATCTTTAAGGAGGAGGGGAAGTGCTACGACCGTTTCCGCGGGCGGGTGATGTTCCCCATTTTTAGTATCTCAGGCCGCGTGATGGGCTTCAGCGGACGCGTGCTTTCGAAAGAAAAGCAGGCAGCAAAGTATGTGAACTCGCCCGACTCAGAGATATACAACAAGAGCCAAATTCTTTACGGCCTCTTTCAAGCGAAGAACGCCATCAGCAAGGCCAATAAATGCTATCTTGTAGAGGGAAATGTGGACGTGGTGTCGATGCACCAGAGCGGGGTGTGCAACACGGTAGCCTCATGCGGCACATCACTGACCAACGAGCAGATAAGGCTCATCAAACGCTACACGCCAAACGTGACGGTGCTCTACGACGGCGACTCGGCAGGCATCAAGGCAGCGTTGCGCGCGGTGAATCTGCTGTTTGAGGAAGGGATGCACGTGCGCGTGGTGCTCTTCCCCGATGGGGAGGACCCCGACAGCTATGCACAGAAATACGGCTCCACCCAGCTACAGGAATACCTAGCCACCCACGAGGAAAATTTTGTGAAGTTTAAGAGCCGCGTGTTGCTGGACGACGTGCAGAACGACCCCATACGCAAGACGGAGGTGCTGAAAGAGATAGTGCAGACCATTGCACTGGTGCCGGACATGCTGGAGCGGCAAGAATATATCAACGAGACGGCTTTTAAGCTGCACATGTCCGAGCAGGTGCTGACACAGGAACTGGCCAAGACCATGGCGGGCAACGCGCAGAAGGCATGGAAGGAAGAGAACCGCCGCCAACAGCAGCAGGCCGCCGCGGAAGGACACCCCCAGGGGCAAGACCCCGGCGTACCCCCACCCCTGATGCCAGAGGCAGAGGACTACGGCACGGCACCGGTGTCCACAGGCTTCACGGCTCCCCCTCAGATTCTGCCCACAGCGGGGACCGCCGAAGCACAGGAGAAGCAACTTGTATCGCTGCTGCTGAACTTCGGCAACCGCAAAGTGATGATAGATACGCTGAACCAACAGGGGGAGAGCGAGATGGTGGAGGCAACCATTGCAGAGGTGATAGTGGACGAGGTTTGCAGCGACGAGTTGAAGTTTGACAATCCGGTCTACCAGAGCATTTTCGACCTTTTCAGCCAAGCTGTAGAGGGCGGTCAACCACTGCCCGACGCCAACCTGTTTGCCATGCACGAGGACAACATGGTGCGCAACACAGCCCTGTCGCTGATGATAAACTCCTACACGGTCAGCAAGCAATGGTACGAAAAGAAACACATCACCGTGCCGCATATCGAAACACACCTGAGGGAAGACCTAGACCAGTCCATCTTGACTTTCAAGCAGAAGAAGGTGGACCAAATGTTGGAGGCCAACGGCTTCAAGATTAGAGAGTGCAAGAGCCAAGAGGACACGGACTTACTGCTGGCCGAACGGCAGCAACTGATAGAGGTGAGGAAGGCCCTGTGCGAGAAACTGAACAGGGTGATAGTATAGTTGAAAGAAAGATACAACAATATGGATATAAACACATTAAAATTACGATACGGCATCATTGGCAACGACCCCAAGCTGCTCATGGCCCTGCACAAAGCCATACAGGTGGCCCCGACGGACCTGAGCATTCTCATCAACGGTGAGAGCGGAGTGGGCAAGGACGTATTCTCGCGCATCATCCACGAGAACAGCCTTCGCAAACATGCCAAACAAGGCAAGGGGCTGGTGTCGGTGAACTGTGGCGCCATACCCGAAGGAACCATCGAGAGCGAACTGTTCGGCCACGTGAAAGGGGCTTTCACCGGAGCCGACCGCAACCGCAAGGGCTATTTTGAAGAGGCCGACGGGGGCACCATCTTTCTGGACGAGATAGGCGAGCTGCCCCTTTCGATGCAGGTGAAACTGCTGCGCGTGCTGGAGAACGGCGAGATAATACCCGTAGGGTCTTCCACGGCCCTGAAGGTGAACGTGCGGGTGGTGGCGGCCACCAATGTGGATCTGGTGGCGGCGGTCCGGAGCGGACGTTTCCGTGAGGACCTCTATTACCGCCTACAGCAAATTTCCATTGCCATACCGCCTCTGCGCGAGCGCAAAGAGGACATACCACTGCTGTTTCGCAAATTCAGCAGCGACGTGGCGGAGAAGTACCACATGCCGCCCATTTTCCTGACCGAGGACGGGCGCGAGTATCTGATGAACTACCCTTGGTACGGCAACATCCGCGAGCTGAAGAACGTCACCGAGCAGGTGGCCGTGGTGGAGACGGAGCGCAACATCAGCCGCGCCATACTGGAGAACTATATGAGCTATGTGCCAGAGGAGAAAATGCCCGCCCTTTACAGCGGAACCAACACTGGCAGCGATGGCAGCACCATCACCGACCGCGAACTGCTGCTGAAAGCCCTCTCGATGGGACAGATGATAAACGAGCTGCGAGGCGAGATTAACGAACTGCGGCAGGCGGTTACGCAACTGGCCCAAGGGCTGCCCGTAGGCGAAGGCCACCCAAAGCCCTCCCCCATCGCGACAAAAGGCACAACCGAATACCCCCTGATAGAGTCGCCCCATGCCGCCCCGGCTGGAGAACTTCAGGTAATTCATCCTGCCGCTCAGGGCGACCCCTCAGAAGAGGAGTATTTCCAAGACTCAGAAGTGGTGGAGGACGAGCCGCTGGCCCTGGAAGAGCGCGAAAAACGGGCCATACGGTTGGCCTTGGAACGACACGGAGGCAAACGTACCGCCGCCGCCAAGGAACTGCACATCAGTGAGCGCACCCTCTACCGCAAGATAAAGGAATACGACATAGAGCTATGACCACCAACGACCTGCACATTGCCCTGCCCGCCTCAAAAAGCATAAGCAACCGATGGCTGGTGCTGAACCATGTGGCGGGTTGTCCTTTCATCTTACGCAATCTCTCCACCGCCGACGACACACAGCTGCTGCAGACCCTGCTGCTGCAACTGAAGAACGGGCGTTCGGAACACTACTACTGCCACAATGCCGGCACAGTGGCCCGCTTTATGATGGCGTTGCTGGCACTGACCCCCGGAAGGCACACACTGACGGGCGACGACCGCCTGAGGCAGCGACCAATGGCCCCGTTGATTGAATGTCTGCGGGGACTGGGATGCCAAGTGGAGTGCACGGGAGAGGAAGGGTTTCTGCCAGTGGACATCGAGGGTTGCACACCCGACCACAAGATGGCCGAGATAGACCCAGTGTCGAGCAGCCAATTTGTGAGTGCTATGATGCTAGTAGGGCCCCGGCTGGCCAACGGCATTACGCTGACCCTGACAGGGCGTGCCTCTTCGCGACCCTATATCGAAATGACCCGTGCCATCCTGCGGCAGGCAGGCATAGAGTCGAGTGTGAGTGCCAACCACCGTGTCTATCGCGTGGAGCCGCTGAAGCCCGACCCGCGCCGACAGCACAAAGTGGTGGAGATAGAGCGCGACTGGACGGCGGCCTCATACATCTATGCCGCGGCAGCACTGGTGCCAGGGCTGCGGATGCGCATACAGGGGCTGTCGCTCAACTCCTGCCAAGGGGACAGCATCGTGGCGGAGCTTTTCGCCCATTTCGGCGTGAAGACACGCGAAGTGCGGTCGCCCTATCACCCCAACTCCCACTCGATCACCATAGAGGGCACGGGGACGCACGAAGAGGAATTTGAATACAACTTTTTGGATTATCCCGACTTAGTGCCGGCCGTGGCAGTGACTTGTGCCGCACTGGGCATCCATGCAAGGCTCAAAGGGGCGAAAAACCTGCGATATAAAGAATCGGACCGTCTGCAAGCCCTACAGACAGAATTGCGGCGCATGGGGGGACGCATGACATTTTCCAACCGCGTGGCAGTCATCAGCCCATCGGAGCTGCACCCCACAGATCCTGTGTGCGACCATGCCGACCACCGCATTGCCATGGCTTTTGGCATTCTGTCGCTACGCTTTCCCGGCATCACCATCGAGAACCCAGCCGTGGTGAGCAAGTCGTTTCCGAAGTTTTGGGAGCAACTTAAGTCAATCCGTAAAGCAGCAAGCCTGCCACCCCTGCCCCCAACATCAGCCAGATAGGGTTTTTCTTCATCAACGACAGCACCAGCACCGCCACAAAGATAACCAGACTGGCAATGAAATGGAGGCTGAAGGCAGGGGTGCCGAAACTTTCGGCCGTGGCCAATTGCAAGGCAGCGGCGGCTATGACTCCTACGACCACGAGGCGCAGCATTGTGAGCACAGAGCCCACATAGCGGTTGTCGCGGTAGCGCTGCAAAAAACGCACCGCCAAAATCATCAGCACCACAGGCAGCAGAATGACGGCCAGCGAGGCCAGCAGCGACCCAGCCACCGCCAACAAAGGGGAATAACCGGCATTGAGCACTGCGGTGTAGCCCGTATAGGTGGCAGTATTGATGCCGATGGGGCCGGGTGTCATCTGGGAAACGGCCAGAATGTCGGTGTACTCCTGAGTGGTGAGCCAGTGGTGATGAACAGTGACCTCGTTCTGGATGAGGGCCACCATGGCCGCCCCACCCCCGAAAGTGAAGAGGCCTATCTTGAGAAAAGACCAAAAGAGTTCGAGAAAAATCACTTCTTAGTTTTTAGTTTAAAAATTACGCCCAGCACCACCGCCGCCAAGATAACAAAGATGGGATTAACCCCCAAAGCCCAGATGAGCAGCGTGGAGAGCAAAGGAATCCATGCTGTCCGCCAACCGATGCCGGCGGTACGGGCCAGGCGGAATACTGGCGCGGCAATGAGGGCCACAGCGGCAGGTCGAACTCCCATGAAAAAATGCTCCACATAGGGGTTGCCTTTGAAATAGCGATAGAGCATGGCGAGGGTGATAATGAAAAAAATGGGCATCATGATGTTGGCAACGACGGCAACAATGGAGCCGCGCAGCCCCCTAAGGCGATAGCCCACACCGGTAGCCATGTTGACGGCCAGCACGCCCGGCATGGACTGAGAGAGAGCCACCTGGTCGAGGAAATCCTGCTGAGTGAGCCAGCGGTGCCGGTCCACCAGTTCGCGCTCCATGAGCGGTATCATGGCATAGCCTCCACCGAGGGTGAAAGTGCCTATTTTGAAAAAAGACCAAAAAAGTTCACAATAATTTACCATCTGTTGCGTTATAATATTTTATTGCTTATTTAAGCACAACTCAGACATAATAACGCACAAAACGAAAAAAAATTGTAATAAAAGATGATACTACTAGACATTACCAACGGTTGGAAAACCGTAATCATGATTGTGGCAATGATTGCCGTTTTCTACTTTTTCCTCATCCGCCCCCAAAGCCAGCAGGCCAAGAAAGAGGCCGAATATCGCGACAGCCTCAAGCCCGGCGACGAAGTGATGACCGCAGGAGGCATCCACGGCACGGTGGTCAACAACACCCCCAGCCACATCACCCTGCAGATAGCCCAAGGCACCCAAATCAAAGTGGCCCGCGCCAACGTGCAGCCCATCCCTGAGCGCAAGGCCAAAAAGGGCAGCAAATAGTAAAGGGGACTTCTATAAATCACCCAGAAGGGGTGAGACTATTAATAACACGGTACAAGCCGAAGGCGCAGTGCCGTGATACTCAGACGTCAGTAAACTGCGTCCCGACGGGACGCGACAATGGAAACAAATAAATAGAACACACCTTAAGAGTTCCGAATTCCTCTGTTTTCACTTACCTCCAGCCCCCCCAATTGTCCAGATTGTCAATGTGTCACCAGAGGCGGCGCCTGGGTGATAGGCTCCCCTGTCAAGTAGAAATTGTGCCGCAAGGGTGATTATGTGGG
>DFDY01000123.1 GCA_002368955.1 Bacteroidales bacterium UBA3816 | reverse complement strand
ACGAAGTGTTTGCACTATGCTGAGGCGAGAAAACGTCTGTTTCAAAGAGACGAACCAAAATTCGCTGCTTCGCTATCTAAAACATTCACTGGATGTCGAAATGCTGTTAGTCAGACATCCTGCGTGCGAGGTTTTTGAGAGTATTGTTCTCAGAGCCTTTATCGTTACAACTTATTTGTTGACCATTACTTATTAATACAGTTATGTAATGGGTGTAGGGAACGGATGTCTAAACCTCGTCAGTGTGGGGTGGGATGATGCCTTGTTCCTGAAGTTTTTTGTATGTCTTTTCGGCGGCCAGCTGCTCGGCGGATTTGATGGAGAATTCGGTGGCGCGTTCGGCAGGTTCTCCATCAATTTTGACACGGACATCATACTGGCGGCGGCTCTCTTTGCCTTGATATATGACTCGCTCGACCTCAAAGCTCACTTTGCGACGGTTCTTTTGCCCCCAGTCGATTAGCTTGCTCTTGAAGTTCCAGTCGGTATGGGCCATGGCATCGACGTCGATGTGGTTGGCAATGATTTTCTTGATGATGACTCGGCGGGTGAAGCGGTAGCCCTTCTCTAAGTAGATGGCCCCAATAAGTGCCTCGAAAGCATCGCCGTCGATGGATTTGAATATGCCTTGGGATTCGCGGTTGTACTGGATGAGTTGTGAGAGGCCGATTTTGTGGGCCAGTTTGTTCAAGTTGGCGCGGCTGACCAATTTGGACCGCATTTCGGTGAGGAAGCCTTCGCCTTGGTTGGGATATTTCTTATAGAGGTATTCGGCCACTATGGCACTGAGGACGGCATCGCCAAGATACTCCAGGCGTTCGTTGTTTACTCTGCGGCCCTGGCCTAGCTCCAACGATTTGGACTTGTGAATGAAGGCAATTTGGTACAACTCGGTGTTGCGGGGTGTGAATCCGAGTACGTTCTTAAAGAAAAGGTAAAATTCTTTGTGTTCTCCTTTATAGCGACAGAAGTTCAGCATACTAATACTTTCGGAAGGCCAGGCAGGCATTGTGTCCGCCGAAACCGAAAGTATTGCTGAGAGCGAAGTCTACACGACGGTGGGTGGGCTTGTTGAAGGAGAAATCAAGTGGGGCGATGTTGGGGTCGTCCGTGAAATGGTTGATAGTGGGTGGGATGGTGTCGTGCTTCATGGCCAAAATAGTGGCTATGGCCTCGACGGCTCCTGCAGCTCCCAGGAGGTGACCCGTCATGGATTTGGTGGAGTTGAGGGTGATTTTGCTAGCATGTTCGCCAAAGAGCGATGTGACAGCCTTGGGTTCGGAGATGTCGCCGATGGGAGTAGAGGTGCCATGGGTGTTGATGTGGTCAACATCGGTTAATTGCATCCCAGAGTCTTCGATGGCCAAACGCATGGCATTCTTGGCCCCTAGTCCCTCGGGATGTGAGGCAGTAATATGATAGGCATCGGCCGTGAGACCGCAACCTGTGATCTCGGCATATATCTTTGCCCCACGGGCTTTGGCATGTTCGAGTTCCTCAAGTACCAAAGCTCCAGCCCCTTCGCCTAGCACAAAACCATCACGGTCTTTATCGAATGGGCGTGAAGCGGTTGCCGGATCATCGTTGCGGGTTGAGAGGGCTTGCATAGAGGCAAATCCTCCTATGCCACTCGCGATAATAGGGGCTTCGCTACCTCCGGTGATGATGGCATCGGCTTTGCCCAGACGAATGAACATGAAGGCATCGCTAATTGCCATAGAGGCACTGGCACAAGCAGCTGAGGTGGAGTAGTTGGGTCCCCTGAAACCATATTTGATGGATATCTGTCCGGCACAGATATCTCCGATGGTCTTTGTGATGAAGAAAGGACTGAAACGGGGAGTGTTTTGATTGGCTGCAAAAGAGAGAATCTCGTTTTGAAAAGATCCTGCTCCGCCCATGCCGGTGGCAAAGACAACACCTACGCGGTCAAGGTTGATTTTCTCTACGTCAAGACCTGCGTCGTGTATTGCTTCGTCAGCCACCACCATGCCATATTGCGTGAAGAGGTCCATCTTGCGTACTTCCTTTCGGTCAAAGTAATCGTCGGAATGGAAGCCTTTGACTTCTGCGGCAATGTGGACTTTCTGGTTGGAGGCATCAAAATGCGTAATCAGGCCAGCCCCACTTACTCCCTTCAACAGAGCATCCCACAATTGGGGCACATTGTTGCCAATAGGAGTAAGTGAGCCGAGACCTGTTACTACAACTCGTTTCAGACTAGTCGTCATCGGGTTGAAGCAGAAATATTAATTATTTCTGAGCGTTTTCGATGAATTTAACTGCGTCACCAACAGTGGCAATCTTCTCAGCTTCCTCATCGGGAATCTGAACGTCGAACTCTTTTTCAAGTTCCATAATCAGTTCGACAGTGTCCAAAGAATCTGCACCGAGATCAGTGGTGAAACTGGCTTCCATGGTGACATCTTTTTCATCAACACCGAGCTTATCAACGATGATAGCTTTTACTTTGCTTTCAATTTCTGACATGTTTATTTAATTTTTTGAGTTTAACGAGGTGCAAAGAAACGAAAAAAAAACCATATAAACACTATTTTTAACTATTTTTCTTTGGATTATTATTGCTATATTGTTGATATATTTGTAGATATATGTTTTAATGAATGTGTTTTTTTGCTCCTTTAGAGTCTCTTTTAGGCCCGAAAAATGACAAAATTATTCCACATAATTGTTAAATTGATTATTGAAAAAATAACTGGAAATGTTAATTTTCTCAGAAATACAACAATTATAGATAATTAGCGTTATACTACAAAAATATCCGATTAAAATGATTAGAATAGCAATTTTAGCATCTGGTAATGGAACCAACGCTCAACGCATTAGCGAATACTTCTTAAATTCTGATTCCGTTAGCGTTGACTGCATCATTTATAATGTGAAAGGTGCCTATGTGGCCGAACGTGCAAAGAAGCTGGGCGTTCCCTCTTATTATTTTGGCCATAAGGACTTTTATCAAAATGGGAGTGTGCTCAACTTTCTAAATGAACATAAGATAGACTGGCTGATTCTAGCCGGTTTTCTCTGGTTGATTCCAGCGGATATCCTTGAGGCTTATCCCCGCCGTATTATTAATATTCACCCTGCCTTGCTGCCCAGCTATGGCGGTAGAGGAATGTATGGGAGCCACGTGCATGAGGCTGTAATAGCCAACCATGAGAAAGAGAGCGGCATTACCATTCATTTGATAGACAATCAATATGATAAAGGTGAGACGCTGTTTCAGGCAAAGTGCCAGGTGACCGAAGAGGATACGCCCGACACGCTTGCCGCAAAGATTCATGAGTTAGAACAGAAGTATTTCCCAATAGTGATTGAGAAAACTATTTTGGGATGAGGATAGGTGTTAATACCCGCCTGCTTTTGGCAGGTAAGATGGATGGCATAGGTTGGTTCACGGCCGAAACCATTCGAAGAATTGTACTGGCTCATCCCGAACATGATTTTTATTTCTTCTTCGACCGTAGGCCAGACCCAGGTTTTATATATGCCTCAAATGTGCACCCTGTCGTACTCTGTCCTCAGGCACGTCATCCCTTATTGTGGTTTTTGTTCTTCGAGGGCAGCGTTGCAAGAGCTCTGCGAAAGTATAAAATTGACCTTTTCCTTTCCCCGGAATGCTATATGTCACTAAGATCTAAAGTCCCGACATTGATGGTGATTCATGATATCAATTATGAACATTCAAAAGATAATTTGAAATCTTCGCACCAACGGTATATGGCATTCTTTTCTCCCAAATTTGCGCAGCACTGTACCCGTATTGCTACTGTATCGGAGTTTTCGAAAAAGGATATTGTTGATACTTATAAGATTAGTCCTGATAAAATTGATGTAGTATATGATGGGGCTCATGTGGGTTACCATCCTTTGGATTCTGTATTGAAACAACATGTCCGGAACGATTATGCTCTTGGTTGTCCTTATTTCATTTTTGTTGGGACTATCATCAAACGGAAAAATTTGGCAACCGTTTTAACTGCCTTTGACTCTTTTAAGAACAAAAGTGGAAGTGAAATGAAACTGGTTGTGGTGGGGCATAAAGTTTGGTGGCAGGATGAGTTGAAGGCGGCCTTTGACTGTATGAAACATAAGGAGGATGTTATTTTTATCGGCCGGGCGAATTCCGACCTTCTGGTGAACTTGATGGGTGCTGCCGAGGCTTTGGTATACCCGTCGTTATTTGAAGGCTTTGGAATCCCCATTATTGAGGCTTTTCATGCCGAGGTACCGGTGATAACTTCGAATTGTACCTCTATGCCAGAGGTGGCTGGTGATGCAGCTCTTTTAGTTGAACCCAAGGACGCGAATATGTTGGCAAGTGCTATGCAGGCCGTTTCTTCTGATGCGTGTTTACGAGAAGAATTGATTGAAAAGGGTCGGAGACGCCGCGATTTGTTTAGCTGGGACAAGACGGCTGAATTGCTGTGGGACAGTATGATGAAAACAATGGAAATAGGTACGAGGGGATGAAAAGGATTTGGTTGACTTTGCCACTTTTTTTGCTCCTCTATTGTGGCGAATTGTTAGCACAAGATACCGTTAAGATTGATACGTCACGTGTTAATTTGGTATTCAATGGTTCCTTTGAGGAGTATAGGTTTTGTCCTAAACGTGTCGATGCGTTGGGCATATTAATAAACGTTGATGGATGGTACCAACCCACAAGAGGTAGTGCTGATTATTTCAACGTTTGTGGAAGTCGGGAATGCGGTGTACCTGTAAATAAGTTGGGAGAACAGATGCCCCATGAGGGAGATGGTTATTGTGGTATTTATTGCAGCAAGAATGATTACAGGGAGTATCTGCAAACTCGTCTGCGACGGAAACTGAGGACCGGAGATAGCATCCGACTGACTTTTTATGTCAGTCTGTCTGAACAATCGGCTGGGGCAGTGGCCACATTGGCTGGTTTATTTACCGAGGATGATGTCTACGACACTGTGAGAAGCATTTTGTTACATAAGGAGTATGAGAAACTATCTGATGAGGTCTCGCAGGTGATAGCCACGACTTATACGCCTCAGGTTCTCAATCCGGTATCTGCACCACTGACCGATACGAAAAATTGGCAATGCGTAACAGGAACTTTTGTGGCTGAGGGGGGAGAGCAATTTATCACAATAGGTAATTTTAATACCGCCGAAAGGTCAGGATATGTTGAACCCGATTCTTTGACCCGCTTACTTCCAGGTGCGTATTACTATATAGATGATATTTTTGTAGAGTGCCTTAATTGCTCATCTCCCATTGTGGATGATATGAATGTGGATTCGAACTATCTCAGCGATGTACAACCTTCATTTAGTGTTGGAAGTAGTTTCGTCCTGAAAGATATCTTTTTCGAGTTTGACAAAAGTACTATCTTGCAACAATCATATTTTGAACTAATGAGATTGGTTTCACTCTTAAAGGCATATCCTGATATGCGAATCGAGATTGGAGGACACACTGATGCCAAAGGGTCTGATAGCTACAATTTGCGACTTTCAGAGAATAGAGCAAAATCTGTTGTAGATTATCTGGTTTCAAAAGGATTGTCTGAGAATAGGCTACAATATAAAGGCTATGGGAAGATGAAACCGATTGACACAAACGACACCGAGGAAGGACGTGCAAAGAATCGCCGTGTTGAGTTTAAGATAATATCAATGTAATCTGATAATTCGTGCCGAAAGTGAAATAATAAGTAATAAAAAAGACGGCTTAAAAAAGCCGTCTTTTTTATTTAGAAGTTCATTTGGAACTATTCAATCACGCGATAGAAGGAAACACGACGGTTGAGTTCGTAGTGAATGTCGCCAAAGGCAACAGTCTTACCCTTCCAGTCAACGGAGATACGGTCTTCGTCGATACCGAATTTCTTAACCATGAGACGCTTCACTTCTTCAGCACGCTTCTGGGAAAGTTTCATGTTGTATGCATCGGAAGCAGTGTAGTCGCAGAAACCTACAACGGTCAGTTTGAGGTCGGGGTTGTCTTTCATCACGCGGCAGACGGCTTTCACCTTCAGCATTTCGGAATCGGTAACGTGCCAAGAGTCGTTAGCATAGAGGACGGAGAAAGGAATAGCGTAGTAGGTCAGCTGGTCGTTCTTGAGCTGATCAAGAACACCGTTCAAACTATCGGAAACACGCTGAGCCTGAGCGAGAGCATTCTGACGGATTCTGTTGTTCTCGTTAGCAAGGTCATCAAGTTGGCCTCTGAGTTTCTTCTCGTTGTCTTTGGCTTTGTCAAGTTCTTTCTTCAAAGCATCGTTTTCTTCCTCAAGGTTGTCGAACTGCTCCTTGGTCAGGAGTGCGCGCTGGGCGATGAGCTCCTGGTCAGCAGCGGTGGTGCCGAGGTTGTAGATGTAACCAACAGTGGCGAGGAAGTCAGAGTGGTGGAAGCCAGTACCTTTCAGCCAGAAAGCGGGAGCATCAGCAATGACATCAGCTTCGAGTTCGATGAAGAGGTGACTTCTGTCGCAAATTCTGTAGCTAAAGCCGAGACCACCGTCGATCTGAACACCGGCATTGTACATACCGCGAGCATCGTTATGGGAGAAAGCAACACCACCACCTGCAAAGAGGTAGAGGTTACCACGAGTTTCGGGTTTCCAGTTGTGGAAAGAGTTGTTCAGGGAAACAACAAGTTCGCCAGTAACAGCAGAGTGCTTGTCCATGGAGATGGTGCTGTCCCACTGGTTGCTGTACCATGAAGATTGGAATCTGCTGGGGTCATTCTTCTGGGTATTGCCAAGAGCGGTGAAATTGTAACGGAAACGAAGCCAAGCACCACGGTCAATCTCTTTCTGGAGAATTACACCAAGGCCGGCATTAAGGCCTTCGCCCCATTTGGCTTTCTGAATACCATAGAATTCATGAGCATCGGGCTGGGCCATGAAAGAGCCAGAGATGCCGATACCCCAATTGCTCCAGAAACCATACTGAGGATACTCGGGAGTCTCAGTGGTTTGAGCAAAGCTACTGCCTGCAAAAGCGAGCATGCAGAACAGTGTTGCAATTTTAGATACTTTTTTCAACATATTGTTATACTTTTTGTTATAATATTTATTACCATATATTTCAAATTGCAAAAATACACTTTTTTTTTTATACAACAAATTTTTTTTTAGAAAATTGATATTTTGTTTGTTGTAGACTTATCAACAGGTTTTTTAACAGCATTGACTTCTTTTCTATTGATGGATTATAATTGTCTATCGTTGACTAGTTTGTAGATTGTTGTTTTTTGAGGTATTACTTTAGGTTTAAAAGTGTGTATACTATTAGCCTAAATAATATAGTAGTATTTTTGTCATAGATACTTGTTGTTGGCTATCTTTTAGAACTCGCTGCAATGACCAGTGAATGTTTTAATCAGATTATAAATATTACAACAATTATATTGATATATTATTTTTTTTTTGTACTTTTGCAACTATAAATATTAATCAATAGTTATAGATTATGAGTTCAATACAATTGCACAAAGAACATCTTCAGCAGTTTATTACTTCCGAAGAATTATCGAATATTAGTAAAGAAACTTTGGCCGCAAAAGAAACGTTGATTTCCTGCACAGGAAAAGGGAATGATTTTCTGGGATGGATTGATCTCCCTAAGACACTTTCACCCGAGATTGTTTCAAGTATCAAGAAAGATGTTGAAGTACTCACCCCCAAATCGAAGCTCTTTGTAGTTGTCGGTATCGGTGGAAGTTATCTCGGGGCCCGTGCTGTGATTGAGGCCCTTCAGTCAGAATTTGCCTCGATGGAAAAATCTGATCATCCCTATGTGATTTATGCGGGTCATACATTGAGCGAGGACTACTATCATCAGCTATTGCAGATGCTCGACAGTCATGACTATGCCGTGGCCGTAATCTCCAAGTCTGGCACGACAACTGAACCCGCTGTGGCCTTCCGCATCATCAAGGCTCACCTAGAACATAAGTATGGTAAAGCCAATGCGGCTGAACGCATTATTGCAATTACGGATGCCCGCCGAGGGGCTTTGCATGACATAGCTCAGCAGGAGGGGTATCAAACCTATGTCATCCCGGACAATGTTGGCGGTCGTTTTTCAGTGCTCACCCCCGTTGGACTATTGCCCATTGCTATGGCCGGTTACGATATTGACAAACTCCTCAAAGGGGCTTGTGATATGCGAGATATTTGTATCAACAACAACACATTGGAGGATAACCCTGCCCTTATGTATGCTGCCATCCGCAATCTTCTGTACCGCAAAGGTAGAAAAGTAGAAATATTGGAGAATTTCGTCCCCAATCTCAAATACATTAGTGAGTGGTGGAAACAGCTCTACGGCGAAAGCGAAGGTAAAGAGGGCAAGGGCATTTTGCCTCATAGTCTCAGTTTCACTACCGACCTTCACTCCATGGGACAATATGTCCAGGAGGGTGAGAGGCTGATGTTTGAAACAGTGCTCAGTGTTGCCCAGCCCCACAACCGGGTGGAGATACCCATGGATGCCCAAAATCTGGATGGCATCAATTATCTTGTTGGCAAAAGCCTTACCGAAATCAACCACAATGCCGAATTGGGAACCATCCTGGCCCATGTTGACGGCGGGGTGCCGGTTCTCCGAATAGAGGTTCCTACGGTTGACGAATATGTGCTGGGCCAGCTTATCTATTTCTTTGAATTTGCCTGCGGTGTCAGTGGCTACATGTTGGGCGTGAACCCCTTCGACCAACCCGGTGTAGAAGCCTATAAAAAGAACATGTTTCGCCTTCTGGGCAAACCAGGCTACGAAAAGTAATCCGGTCTACTTAAGCCCAAATCGGTCATTAGTCTGACATTTCAATCTATTTCACCTTTTTAGGTCTGTTTATGGCACCTTAGTATTTCTTTCGGCATCTTGGCCACATCCCTGTCTCATCGTAGCCCGCTACGCTTTCGCCAGCGATGTGACCAATTTGCTCGAAACAAATACTAATCTATCATTAATCCTAATGACCGATTGGGGTTAAATGAATGAAGCCGGTTGCCTAACAAGGCAACCGGCTTCATTATCTAAAGAGGGCCTCTTCAGAATGGAAGGTCCCCGAGGGGTTCGGTCTCGTCGGTCAAGATTGTTGACAAGGGGTCTTGCTCATGCTCTGGCTGCTCCTCAGGGCGGTTTTTGTTGGCCAAAACTGTGAAGTTGTCGGCCACCACCTCTGTAATATAGCGTTTGTTGCCATCCTTGTCCTCCCACGAGCGGGTTTGCAGTTTTCCTTCGACATAGATTTGAGTGCCCTTGCGTAGTATCTTTTCGGCAATCTCTGCCAATGTTCGCCAGCAGACCACGTTGTGCCACTCGGTCTGTTCGATGCGTTCTCCCGATTTATTTCTTCTGTATTCAGTGGTGGCCAGGGGGAAGGAGGCCTTTTTGACCATGTTGGAGGATTCGTTGTGCCGGTCCTGCGGGAAAGCTACGATGTCAGGATTCTTGCCCAGGTTACCTATCAATATTACTTTATTTACTCCTATCATAATCTTTAAATAATGTATCTAATATAACTATTCTTTTATTTCAAATAGTCTTGCAAAAATAACATTTTTTGTTCAACTGAAAACATAAAGATATTCACAATTTCGACAAATATCTGTCAATCAAACGTGAAATAGGGAGAGATTTTATTTCATTAGGTCTTGTGACCCGCATTTTTTCTGGTATTTTGGGCGGTTTGCTGTCATATTTTGCCGTCAGAAATTGGGCCTTTATGGTGCGGTGAGTTAGCTGGTGCTTCATCTCTGGGCCAAGTTCTAAAGCGGCGGGTGGCGCGCCAAGCCAGTTCTGCAACACCTGCATTATCTCACTTTCCATACGTGAAGGCTCAATCGGTCTTTCGGTTTCATAAAGGGGCAGCTCATACAGTCCTTGCCATATGTCCCCGGCCTGGCGTTGCTGCACGAGCAGGCAATCGTCCCAGCGGATATCAATATAATAGAAAAACCTTTCCTTTATGGCTATTTTCTGAGACCTGACTGGCAGCAACTCCACCTTCCCGTCACGGAATGCCACGCACTCTTGGCAAAAGATGCAGTTCTCGCAGTCGCACCCGGTGGGTTTGCAGTAAATGGAGCCGAAGTCCATGATGGCCTGATTGAACAGGTCCGGGCGTTCCTTGTCAATCAGATTCAGCAGTAATCGCTCAAACTCATTATAGGCCTGGTCGGTGCCGATGGGTGTGTATATGCCGTAAAGGCGAGAGACGAGCCGGTATACATTGCCGTCGATAACAGGGTAGGGGAGACGGTAGGCAAAGGAAGCAATGGCAGCTGCGGTGTATTTTCCAACCCCTTTGAGTGCAAGGATGCCTTCGTAGGTGTCAGGGAAGTGTCCGTCCAGTTGGTCTGCCACATATTGTGCCGCTGCGTGCAGGTTGCGGGCGCGTGAATAATAGCCCAGCCCCTGCCAGCTCTTCAACACCTTCTCCTCCGAGGCCCTGGCCAGGTCAATCACTGTAGGGTATTCCTTCACAAAGTGCTCATAGTAGCTTCGCCCTTGTTCAATGCGGGTTTGCTGCAGGATTATTTCCGAAAGCCAAATATGGTAGGGATTGTCAATGCCCCTCCAAGGCAGTTTTCGGCCAAATTCCTGATACCAGGTCAATAGTTTTTTTGCGAACATTCTATGGTGCCAATTTTGTGTTTTTGTCTCTTTTTTTCTGAGTTTTGAACAGCTTTATTCTCTCTAACTGCTTGAAAAATCTGTGTTAAATCTTTATTTTAGTTTTATTGTAGTGTGTTGTATCTTAAATATATATGAATAACAAAATGTTAAATATTTTTTAAACCCATTTTCCGAAGCCTCAAAAGTTTTGTCAGTTCAAAAAAAGGTTGTACTTTTGCACCCGCTTTTCGCGAAAGAAAGCACATGTAAGTAACGTAAAAAAACAACAAAAATTATAGCTATCATGTCAAAGATTTGTGAAATTACCGGAAAGAAAGTGATTCGTGGTAACAATGTGTCCCACTCCCGCATTCACACCAAACGTACCTTCTCCCCCAACCTCCAGACCAAGAAGTTCTACATCCCCGAAGAAGGCATGTGGATTACCCTTAAAGTCAGTGCCAAAGGCATGCGCATCATCAACAAGAAAGGCATCCTTGCCGCCCTCAACGATGCTGCCGCCCAGGGTCACTTGCAGTTCTAGTCCCGAAGACAAAACAGTCTTAATAAACAATTTTTTTATTCATCCTTAACAAGAAAGAGGTATTTAACATGATCGTAGTTCCTATTAAAGAAGGCGAAAACATTGAAAGAGCTCTGAAAAAACTCAAGAGAAAATTCGAAAAAACTGGTGTTGTGAAAGAGCTTCGCGAGCGCCAGAAGTTTACCAAACCTTCCGTCATCAACAGGGAACGCAGACAGAAAGCTATCTATGTCCAGCACCTGCGTCAGCAGGAACTTGACAAATAGTCTTGAAGTCCGCACGCATCAAAAAAAGGCAGCCCGCTGGGGGTTGCCTTTTTTGTTTATTCCTTAAATAGTTGAACCCTAATGGTTGTAGCGTTCCTTGTATTTCTCAATCTGACCCTTCATAGAGTCTACGCACTGAGCCACAGCCTCCTCAAATGTGTCGGCCTGTTTGCTGTTAAAGAGGGTCTGGCCTGGCAGGTTCAGTGAAAGCTCGGCAATCTTGTTGTTGTCCGATTCGGGTTTGTCTATTTTCAAGTTTACTTCGCATTTAGTTGCGTTGTCAATCAAGCGGTCCAGTTTGGCCACTTTTTCGTTGACAAACTTTTCGAGTTTCTCGTCGGCCTTGAATTTTACGGCATTAATTGTTGTGTTCATAAAAACCTCCTATTTTTTAGTTGCCCGGGGATGGGCATGTTTATAAGTTTCTTTCAAATGTTCGCGTGTCACGTGGGTGTACACCTCCGTCGCGGCCAAATCGCTGTGTCCCAATAGTTCTTTTATGGCGTCAATGTTGGCTCCCTCGTTGAGCATGTGGGTGGCAAAGGTGTGGCGGAACACGTGAGGGCTGGTTCTCTCGGCGTTGCTCCGGGGTGACATGTACCGTTCCACAATCAGGTATATCATCCCGTCGCTCACCGCCCTTCCGCGACTGTTCACCAGCAGTCGGTCGGTGTTGCCGGCAGTCGGACGCTCGGCCTGCAACTCAGTCATCCTTTTATTGCGTAACGCAATAAATCGAGAAATATTTTGTGCCAGCTCATTTTCTATTGGAATAATGCGCTCCTTGTCCCGTTTGCCCCTCACCTTAATGCTGGGCTCGTCCAGATTGATGCAGCCCAAGGTCAGGTTGGCCAGTTCCGAGCGGCGCATCCCGGTCTCATACAGCATCCGCAGCACCAGCTTGTCCAGCTCGCCCTCATAGCCCTCGGGATAGATGGTGTCGTAAATCTGCTCCGCCTCGTTCTCGCGGAAGAAGACGGGCAGCCGTTTGGGGCGTTTGGGCGGGGCGATTTTGGCCATGATGTCAACCTCCAGATAGTTCTTCTTGCGGAGGAATTTGAACCACGCTCTCAGGGCGGCAATCTGTTTGGTCACCGTTCCGGCGGCCTCGCCCTCCTCCATCAAGCCCATCTGCCATTCCCTCACGTCCTGTGCACTAATCTGCTCTATCTGCTCCACTCCCTGCGCTGCCATGTACCTGCCAAAACGCTCTGTTCCGTCCACATAGTAGCGGACGGTGCCTGCTGCCAAACGTCGTTCGGTGTTGACGTATGTGGCAAATAGTTGTATGGCCTCATCTATTTTCACAACTGCAAAGATACGCATTTTTTTTATACCAAAAGTTAAATTCAGCAAAAAAAATCCCTCGCATGTGGTAAATCCCTATCAGCCTATTCCTTAGCCTCTAATCCACCGTCCCAACATTTCCCCCTCCTTTCCCTTTCACTACGGCGCTCCTTTATATCCACTATATGAACGGGAAAGAAGCGGATGGAGACTAATCAAGATGCTTCGCTGCTGGGGATAGACGGCATGTTTAGTTGATGAAGAGTTGCATTAGACTTATGTATTAGTTAGCTGATGGTCAGTTTCAAATGTAGTTTATCGATCAAGGTGATTTTTTGTAGAATAGAAATAAAAATGTATTTTTGCAGATAGGAATAGGTTGTTCTATTGGAATTAATTACATTATTACTAAATTGTTACAACTATGAAACGTTTGCTCTTTTTGTTGGCTTTTATTGCTGTGGGGCTCAGTGCTTGGTGCAATGGCGACCCTGTGGCAAGGTTCTCTGCCCTCACCCTCTCGCGCAATCCCGTGGGAGTGCATGTGCCGGAGGTGCAGTTGAAGGACGAGCACCTGACCATCATTCCTTTAGGGCGTTATGTGGTGGTACGGGTCGAATACCTGCTGTTGAACACCAGCAAGAAGGATTTTGATGACCTCCCCTATGGTTTCCCGATTGACTACTACCGCCAGGGCAATGAGCGGTGGGTTAGTCTGGACGGAATATCTGAGAAGGTGGCCGAAGTGGGTTGGCGCGATGATTACGTGAGCGAGGTCTTTTTCACACTCAACGGCATACAGTTGCCCTTCCAAGTATCGGCCGACAGCATCCTGCTCGCAGGGCATCCTCTCATTAGTCCAGAGGAGGCGGCTGCTGACAAGTCGGGTGAACTATTCGATAACAGGCTCGACAGTATTGACTATAATCTCTACCAGTATGAGAGTGATTTAATGCGGCGCTGGTACTACACCCGACTGAAGCTTCCCGCAGGGAGGGCGGCGCATTTGGTAGTGCAGTATCGCATTGAGAGCCAGTGCTACTTGTCATTGGGGCAGCAGAATTCGCGAATTGCTTTCGACTATGGCCATTGCCAGTTTGCCTACGATTTTTCGCCCGCCTCCTATTGGGGCAATGGCTTGGCCGAGACCTTCGATGTCAGGGTCGACGCTTCGCGTGTTGAGTTGATAGTTCCACCTTTTACTGACACTATTGCGGCTCCGACGGGGCTGCCCATGGCTAGTCGGGGCAAGGGGCATTGGCACTATACTGCTCGTAACTTCGACCTAGCCAAGGCCGAGCCCTTGCGGCTGAATTACCATATTGGGCGGGAACGGTCGGGCGTGGTGGAGCATTTCAACTACCGCGTTGCTCCCAGCCGCTACACACTCAGCGTGAGCGGGGCCGACCCCAAGTATCCGACAGCCAACCTGTCCGACATGGACCTGGGCACTGCCACAGTGCTGCGGCCAGACAAGGACGACTCGATCTATATCACCATACGGTTTAAGGAACCCACCAATGTGAGGACTATAGTCTTCTACAACGGTTACTGCAAGAGTGCCGCAACATGGCAGAACAACAGCCGCGTGGAGAGCATGATGGTGTGCGAGTCCGGCAAGAAGTACCCTATTTTTTGTGAGTACCATAATCCCTCGCCGGGTTATTTCCGTGGGTGGCAGTATCTTCCCAAAAAGCTTATTGCCGATGTTCCCGAGAGTTTCACGTGGCAAGGACTGACCGACGTGGCCGAGGTGATTCAGCGGTCGGACTATGATTCACCCGACCCAGTCACCGAAATCCACTTCGCCATTGCCTCAGTGGTCAAGGGGAAGAAGTACGACGATGTCTGTGTTTCGGAAATAATTTTGTTGGAATAGGGCTCAGGCCTGCTGCATTGGGTCATATTCTTGTAGAGAACTGATTATCAAATAAATTGTTAAATCACTTGTGGGATTCAAAGAAAAGTTGTATCTTTGCACGCTTTTTTGTGTTGCCCTAGCCATAGGGTAAGTAATATTATATTAGAAAATTAATTAGATGAAAGCGCTTATATTCTTCGTCAGTTTGTCGCTGTTGGTGGTGACGCACGAGTTGGGCCACCTGCTGTTGGCCAAATTGTTTCATACGCGTGTCAGGCGGTTCTATGTGTTTTTCAATCCTTTGTTTTCGATTCTGAAAGCCAAGAAGTTCGACGGCAAGTGGCATTTCCTTTTCTTCAATAAGGAAACCCCCGAGTCGTGGGATGAGAAGAACCTGAAGCCCGAGGACCAGAACAACACCTTGTGGGGGTTGGGCTGGGTGCCGCTGGGCGGCTACTGCGACATAGCAGGCATGATTGACGAGACTAAGGACGCCAAGGATTTGGAGAGCACGCCCCAGCCCTGGGAGTACCGTTCCAAACCTCGCTGGCAGCGGCTGTGCATCATTTCGGGCGGCGTGGTGGTCAATTTCATCTCCGCCCTGATTATCTATGCGGGCATCTTTGCCCATTGGGGAACCGACGAGCTGCCCCTACAGAATGCCCCGCTGGGCTATGCCTATACCGAGGTCCTTTTGGACGAAGGCTTTCAGAATGGCGATATTATCTATGCCATTGACGGTGAGAAACAGACCGACCTGACCGATGCTTCGCAGAAATTGATTCTCGATTCCCCGAAGGTTGTCACCGTTATGCGAGGCGATAGTCTGGTGGATTTGAACATTAGCAAAGATCTCCTTTCCAAGTTGGCTTCAGAAAACCCCAAGGAACTCATTTCGGTGCAATACCCATTCGTCATCAAGGACTTTGCGCCCGGTTCGGTCGGTAAGCGTTATGGTTTGATGATTGGTGACAGCCTGGTGAGCATCTGTGGCCGCCCCACTCGGACGGCGGAAGACTTCACCACTACGCTGGGCGATTACAAGAACGACAGTGTGTTGATTGGGCTGTATCGCAATCATCAGTATGTCGAGGTCCCGGTTCTGTTGCACAAAGACGGAAAATTGGGTATCTATGCCCAGGACGATATGTCGAAGTTGTTTGATGTGGTGCATGTGGACTACACGCTGTGGCAGGCAATTCCTGCGGGCATCAAATACGGGTGGGAGACCCTGACCACCTATGTCTCTTCGCTTAAGATTCTCTTTACTAAAGGCGGCACCAACAGTTTGGGTGGTTTCATCTCTATGGCCAGTCTCTTCCCCGATACGTGGGATTGGCACCGGTTCTGGAACCTCACTGCTCTGCTGGCCGTGGTCCTGGCTTTCATGAATATTATTCCCATTCCTGGCTTGGACGGCGGGCATATTGTCATTACCTTGTGGGAGATGATTACCCGCAAACCTGTGAGCGAAAAGGTGTTGAGCGTGATTCAGAATATAGGGCTGGGACTGCTGCTGCTCTTGCTGGTGGTGGCCAATGGAAATGACCTAATCAAGCTATTCAACGGTTGGTTTTGATAAGTAGATGAAGAAGCTGGACAAGCTGATACTGAAGTCCTTCCTAGGCCCGTTGCTGCTGACTTTCACCATTGCGGTGTTTGTCCTGTTGATGCAGTTTGTGTGGAAGTATATCGATGATTTGGTGGGCAAGGGGTTGGAATTCAGTATCATTGCGCAATTGCTCCTCTATGCTTCGGCCACCTTTGTGCCCATGGCTCTGCCCATTGCGGTCTTGTTTGCCTCCATCATGACCATGGGCAATTTTGGTGAGAAGTATGAACTGATTGCCATTAAGGCGGGCGGCATTTCGCTGCGAAGGGTGATGACGCCGATGGCCTTTGTGGCGGTCTTTTTGATGGGTATTGCTTTCTATTTTTCCAATAATGTGCTGCCGGTGGCCATGTATAAGTACCGGACCACCCTTTATGATGTCCAGCGCAAGAAGCCGGCCGTGAGCATCCGCCCCAGCGAGTATTACGACGAGATCGATGGTTATGTGATACGTGTCAATGGGAAGGACCCCGACGGGCGTACCCTGCGCGACATCATCATCTACGACCATTCCGAGGGCATCAACCGCACCAATATCATCGTGGCCGACCACGGCTACATGCAGTCCACCCCAGATGACAAATACCTGGTCTTTACGCTCAAGAATGGCTATACCTATAGCGAACCCCAGGACGGCGAGTTTCATGACTCGCGTCCGCTAACAAGTATTGGATTTGACGAGCAGGAACTGACTTTCGATATTTCAAGTTTCGCCTTTTCTAAGTCGGACGAGCAGTTCTTTGCCGGGCACTATCAGATGCTGAATGTCTTTCAGTTGGACTCCATGGTGGGAGTGTTGGAGGATCAGTTGGAGTTTAGGTACGTCGAATTCGAAAAAAGCATTGTCAATAAGATGAGGGTGTACCAATATCACCTAAATCATCAGGGTGACAGCACTGCCTATCTGGATGTGGCCAGGTTGATTGCCGACACAACAGCGGATGTCCGCAGCCGTGTCTACGAGCAGGCCAGGATGCAGCTGCAAGGTTCAATATCTGACGTGCAGATGTATCAGGCAATGATCGACTCCGACAAAGAGTATATCAACAGGCATTATATCGAGTGGATGCGCAAGTACACACTCTCAGTGGCCTGTCTTCTGCTTTTCCTGATTGGTGCCCCCTTTGGTTCCATTGTGCGCAAAGGAGGTCTCGGCATGCCACTAGTTGCCTCGGTGATTTTCTTCGTCATGTATTATGTCATTGGCATGATTAACGAAAAATCTGTCCGTGAGAGTGCCATGGGTCCCATAGGCATGTGGATTTCAACCTTTGTATTCATACCTATAGGGGCTTTGTTGACGTGGCAGGCCACCACCGATTCCAGCCTCTTCGATTTGCATACTTGGAAACGCTGGCTGAAGATAAAGGAAAAGGTGAAATCTGATATAGAAAGCAGAAGTTCTTCCCCACAGGTTGATGAGTAAGATGTGGCAGAGGTGTGGTCCCGCTCACTTCTTTTCTTCAAAAGAGCGTACCTCTTCTTGGAAATGTTGATTTGCCTTGCTGAGTGCCGAGTCGGCATTTATGCCGCGGTTGTGGGCCCAGTGGATGAGGCCAAACAGCAACTGGCCGAATTGCTCTTCCGTCATATTCTCGTTCAGCTCTAATGATTCTTCGGGCATTTGAAAGCCGATTCCAGCGGCTTTCTCCTGCAACCGCACAGCCTTTACCAGCGGTGGAAGAGAGGCTGGCACCCCCTCCAGGACCGACTTCCGGCCTTCGTGCATCTTTATCTGTTCCCAACTCTCGCCGTGATAGTCGTCCTTGTGGAAGATGAAGGGGTGGCGGTCGATTAACTTCTGATGGATGGCATCCAAAACATCTGCCGTGCTGAACCGCCCTTCCTCTTGGGCTATCTTGCAGTAGAAAAGCAGGTGCATGAAAAGGTCGCCGAGTTCTTTCTTCATCTCGTTGTTGGCCTTTTCGCACCTCTCATTTGGGGTGGAGAGAATCTTCAGGATTGCCTCGCTCAGCTCGTAAGTCTCTTCAATGGTGAGGTATCGTAGGCTCCCCATTGTCTGCACCCTATCCCAAGGACATTCTTTACGGACAACGTCCAGTGTCTCATTGAGGCGTACAAAGGCATCGATAGTCTCTTGGTTCATAGGCGGCGCACCTCCTCAATGCCTTCAATGGACTTGATGTTGCTGATAAGTTGGGTGAGGTTGTCTAAGTCCAGCACATACAGCATGATGATGCCTCTCACCACCCCTTCCACCGCCTCCAGGGTGATGGCGCGCATGTTAAGGTTCATCTGGTTGCTCACTATCTGGGTAATATCGGTCAGCAGTCCTTTGCGGTCGATGGCCGTGAATGCAATGCCCGACATCAGCGACACATGTTCGCCTGGACGCCAACGAGCCCGCACAATGCGGTTCTCATGGTTGGCCATCTCGTCCATGGCTATCTTGCAGTTGGTGCGGTGGACCATGATTTTCCCGTCGGTGACAATGCCTACCACATGGTCGCCCTGCACAGGGTTGCAGCAGGGGGCTGGTACAGTAGAGTAGCGTTCGTATTCCTTGTCCAGGAGGAACGACTGCTGCCCATTGTCACCGCGGATGGCGGTGCTGTTCTTCTCAAAAATAGAACCGTATTCGCCCAGGAAGTAGTCGTTGTGGCCGTCAAGGTTGATGCGGCCAAAACTGTGGGCTATGTCCTGTTCGGTGATAGTCCCCATGGCCAACTGGAAGTAGAGGTCCGTCTCGCTTTTCAGATTCAGGAAACGCTTTATCTGACCCAAATTGGCGGGGGTATTCTGCAGGTGCAGTTTCTGCAGGATGCTTTCCAGGCGTTGCTCACCCTCCTCTCTATAGCCCTTGCGTTGGCTGCGCAGAAAGTCTTTCAATGCCTCTTTGGCGCGAGCGGTGTTGGCATAGTTCACCCACTCGTCGGTGGGGCGGATTTTAGGGCTGGTAAGGATCTGGACCTGCTCTCCGGCACGCAGTTTGTAGCTGATGGGCTGCACCTTTCCGTTCACTTTGGCCCCAATGCAGTGCAGACCCAAGTCGGAGTGGATGCTGAAGGCAAAGTCCAGCACCGTCGAGTGGGCAGGCAGTTTGCGCATATCGCCCTTGGGGGTGAAGAGGTAAATCTCCTTGGTGTAGAGGGTCTCCTTGAATTCCTCCACCAGGTCGAGGGCGCTCTTCTCGGTGTTCTCCAGTGTGCTGCGTATCTGCTGCAGCCACACCTCCACCGGGCTGTTGGAAATATTCTCTTCGGGGTGCGCCTCCTTGTACAGGAAGTGGGCAGCCATTCCCTTCTCGGCAATCATGTCCATGCGCTCGGTGCGAATCTGAATTTCCACCCATTGCCCTATGGGGGTCATGACCGTGGTCTGGAGCGACTCGTAGCCGTTGGTCTTGGGCGTGGTAATCCAGTCGCGAAACCGTGTGGGGTCGGGCTTAAACTCAGTTGAAATAAGCGAATATACCTTGAAACACTCCTCCTTTTCTTTTGACAAAGGAACGTCCAGTATGATGCGCATAGCGTAAAGGTCGAAAATCTGGTCGAAATTCACCCCCTTGCGCTCCATTTTCTTCCAACAACTATATACCGACTTGATTCGGGTCTTGATTTTGTATTTGTAGCCGTTGTCTTCGAGCATCTTGATGATAGGCTCCTTAAGGCAGCGGTTCAGTTTCTCGCCAGTCCCCTTCTCTCGTTTCTTGTCAATCAAGGCGGCAATTTCGTTGTATTTGACGGGGTTGGTGTATTTCATCACCAACTCTTCCAACTCGGTTTTGATGGTATAAAGTCCCAAGCGGTGGGCCAGAGGGACGTAAAGATAGTGTGTCTCCGACGAGATGGCCAGTTTCTTGGTGTCCGACATGGACTCCAAGGTGCGCATGTTGTGCAGCCGGTCGCACAGTTTGAGGAAGATGACGTAGGCATCGTTGCACATCGAGAGCAGAATCTTGCGGTAGTTCTCGGCCTGCTTGGAGTCCGTCTGCTGCAAAATCTTCACGTCGTTGATTTTGGTCACGCCGTCCACTATGACTGCCACCCGGTCGCCAAAGATGGTCCTAATCTGGTCCAGACTTATGTCCGTGTCTTCCACCACATCGTGCAGCAATGCGCAGATGGCCGCAATGGGGCCCAACCCCACTTCTTTCACGGCAATGAGGGCCACCGCCAGGGGATGAAAGATATAGGGCTCACCCGATTTGCGACGGGTGCCTGCATGGGCGCGGTTGGCCACGGAAAAGGCCCTAAATATCTCCTCCTCCTCGTCGCCCGAGATAGGGTAGTTGTTGCGGCAGGCGGCAATCAGTTCCTCATACTTTGCCTGAATCTCCCGTTCCTCTCGTTTCTCGTCAATTACATACATACCTCAAATAAAAAAGGCTCTAGTTTGATAAAAGA
>DFDY01000021.1 GCA_002368955.1 Bacteroidales bacterium UBA3816 | reverse complement strand
GCCCCCTTTGCCGAGATGATTCTGCACAAGAATGCCGAATGGTTGTTAGGCATGAGTCAAAACAGACCTTCTGCCATAGGCAGCCCTGCAGAGATGATTGTGCGTATTGCCGAGATTGAAGTTTATCCGAACTATCTAAACGAGTATCTCACCTTTGCCGAGGAGGTGGATCGTCTCTCCTTGGAGCTAGAGCCAGGCGTCATCAGCCTCTTCCCCATGCAGAGCAAGGAGAACCCCCACCAGATACGCATACTGGAAATCTACGCTTCCGAAGCCGCCTATCAGCAGCACCTGACCACCGAGCACTTCCAAAAATACAAGCAAGGCACCGCCCAGATGGTCAAAAGCCTGCGCCTCCCCAACTTCCAACCCCTCTCGCCCGAGATGATGCCCACCATCTTCAAGAAACTCCGATAAAAGAGATTTTTAGTAATGTGCAGATTACAAAAAAGTTGTATATCTGCATCTAAAAGTATAGGTTACGAAAACACTATTCAACACTTTCTCAGCAAAATACAACAGAACAGACACCCAATTTGTGCGCAATATCGAGAGCGAAATTGAGTGGAAGACGCCCCTAATAGGCGTGCGGGTTCTCGTGGCATAGGGAAAAACACCATGCTGCTCCTACACATAAAACTCCATCACAAACCAGACGGCAGTGTGCTGTATGCCAGTGCCGACAACATTGAGTATGGCTCTGGCAACCACATTTCCCTGAGGATGTTTGGCTTTCCCTACTGAACTTACAACTACTTGTGGCAATTGGGGCAGACGCCTTTGATAACATATTCCGACTCTTCCACATGAAAGCCTTGCGGCACGGGCACGGGCGGGATGGGCACCTCGGTGAGGCAGAAGGTCTTGTGGCAGACGGTGCAGGTGAAATGGATGTGGCCGTGATGGTGGTGATGGTCCTCACAATGGCAGACACAGTATTTCTGTGCTCCCGAGCCGTCGTCGATAAGATGTAGCAACCCCTTGTCGGCAAAAAGCGTGAGTGTGCGGAAAACAGAAGAATGGTCGGCCGTACCCAACTTATCTACAACATCCTGAAGGGTAAAAGCCCCCCGCAGGGCATAGACGGCCTTGAGCACCAGCAGCCGCACCGCCGTCACGCGGATGCCCTCCTGCGAAAGGATTGACTCGTATGAGGGCGCCGGTTGCACTGTCCCGCCATCGGTATGGGTTTGCACTTGGTTATCTTTCATAATACTTTATAACGCACGCCGCCACGGTTTATTGCCTTGGCGGCGTTTTTTGTTTGCAATTCATTTGCAGGAAAAAGACTGTATCTTTGCATCATCTATTAAGAAACAAGAAAACAGATAAGCATATGATTCACAACGATAATCACGAGCATGAATGTTGTCATGGGCACGACCACAAGTGCCATGAACATCACCACCATCATGAAGAGGAGCACCACCACGAAGAGGAAATGAGCACCCGCGCCCGCCTATGGCTGATAGCCCTTGGGACACTGACCCTGTTGGGTGCCGTACTGGTCGAAAAAAGCACCCAGATGAACCTGTGGCAGCTGCTGCCGGTCTACCTGGTGCCCTATCTGATAGTGGGTTGGGGCACACTGAAGGAAGCGGCCGAAGGCATTGCCGAGGGGGACTGGTTCAATGAGAATTTCCTCATGTCCGTTGCCACACTCGGGGCCCTTGGCATCGGTTTCCTCAGCGGCGAACACCAGTACCCTGAAGCCGTCTTCGTGATGCTTTTCTTCCAAGTGGGCGAACTCTTTGAGGGCTATGCCGAAGGCCGCAGCCGTGCCAGCATTGCCCAACTGATGGACCTACGCCCCGACACGGCCCATGTGGAGCGCGGCAGCTCAACGGTCACGGTGGCACCCGACCAAGTGCAGGTGGGCGAAACCATTGTGGTCAAACCCGGCGAAAAGGTGCCGCTGGACGGCGTGGTCATCGAGGGCAGCAGCAGCCTCAACACCGTGGCCCTGACGGGCGAGAGTGCCCCGCGTGACCTGTGCCAAGGCGACGAAGTGATCTCGGGCTGTGTCAACCTCAGCGGGGTTATCCGTGTGCGCACCACCAAAGATTTCGGCCAAAGCACCGTCTCCAAAATCATCGACTTGGTGGAGAATGCCAGTGAGCACAAATCCCATAGCGAACATTTTATCAGTCGTTTTGCCCGTGTCTACACCCCCATTGTGGTCTTGGCGGCTGTCTTGCTGGCCTTCATTCCGCCTTTCTTCTACGACACCTATCGTGAGGGATTCGTCACCTGGCTCTACCGCGCACTGATGTTCCTCGTGGTGAGCTGTCCTTGCGCCCTGGTGCTGAGCGTGCCGCTCTCCTTCTTTGGCGGCATCGGAGGCGCCTCGCGCAAAGGCATTTTGGTGAAAGGTTCCAACTACATGGAAACCCTTGCGCGCGTGGGCACGGTGGTGTTTGACAAGACCGGCACCCTCACTCACGGACAGTTTGCCGTGGAGGCCGTCCATCCCGAGCGCATCGACGAGTACCATCTGCTCCATCTGGCCGCCCATGTGGAGCACTTCTCCACCCATCCCGTCGCAGCCGCCCTGCGCGATGCCTTCCCCGACGAGGCCACCGACGGCTGTCGCGTGAGCGACGTGGAGGAGATAGCCGGACAGGGCATCCGTGCCCGTGTCGAGGGCCAACTGGTGAGCGTGGGCAACAGCAAGATGATGGAGGCCATGGGCATCCCGTGGCACGACTGCGAGCTTACGGGCACCATCATCCATGTGGCCATCGAGGGAGAATATGCCGGCCACATCGTCATCAACGACCGGATTAAGTCCGACAGTGCCCAAGCCATCCGCAGCCTCCATGAAATGGGCGTGGGCCGCACGGTGATGCTCACCGGCGACCGCCAGGCAGTGGCAGCCGAAGTGGCCCAGAAACTAGGCCTGAGCGAATACTATGCCGAGCTGTTGCCCACCGACAAAGTGGCCCACATGGAGCAACTGCTGGGCGCGAAACCCGCGGGCACCACCCTGGCCTTTGTGGGCGACGGCATCAACGATGCCCCGGTGCTGGCCCGTGCCGATGTGGGCATTGCCATGGGAGGCCTAGGAAGCGATGCCGCCATTGAAGCCGCCGACGTGGTGCTGATGGACGACAAGCCCTCCAAGATTGCCACCGCCATTGCCATTGCACGCCGCACCCTCCGCATTGCGCGGCAGAACGTGTGGTTTGCCATCGGGGTGAAGGTGCTCATCCTGCTCCTGGCCGCCACCGGCAACTGCACCATGTGGCTGGCCGTCTTCGGCGACGTGGGCGTGACCGTCCTGGCTGTCCTCAACGCCATGCGGACGTTGCGGGTTAGCGAATGAACCAAACAACATGTGGGGAGGGTTATCGAATCCTCCCCACATATTTTTTCAATAGGGCCACCAGCCGTTGTTCCAACACATCGGGACAGGCAGTGCTGCGGGCCTTGTAGCCGTCGGTACTGATTTGCTCCAAAAGAAAAGTAGGCCCATCGGTGCCAATTCCGCAGAGAGAATAGGGCAACGGCAAGTCAAAGTCAATCGAATCTAACAGGCGTTGGAACTCCTGCCATTGCTCACGTGAGATTTGTCGCTTGGCCTCCTTTAGCACCGAATAATGGTAGCGGCCATCCAACGAGGGCTTAGGATTCATGCCAGCCTCTTTGTAGTAGAGCGTCGGCAGCCCACCGTTCAGGTCGATGCGATAGAGACGGCACACGCCCAGACGGCTCTCCAGCAGCCGAAAATGGGTCGCCTCCCCTTCCTGCATGGTGCCGTGGAAGTCGCGTTCGTCCATGTCGGCCAACCGCAGCGCTGCCATATGGGCAAAATCGCGTGCCTGCTTCATGCCCTCCAAGAGGTCGACCGTGTAGTTGTGCTGCCAATCGTCGAGGTTGAAAACCGTGAAATAATTATCCGGAAAATAGCGGCCAGGGGAATAGGCCTCAGGCGGGAGGATATAGGCAGTATGGTCCAGATTGAGATAGTTTTCCAACTGGACGATAGGATAATAGAGATAGTCGTAGACCTCCGGATTGCGGCTCCAAAGGTGCAGCAGGTACCAGAGGGCACTGTCGGCACAATTGGCAAAGGCGGGCTCTAGATGGGGAAAGTCATAGCGGCCGTGGTCATCGGGTTCCCAGCGGTCGGCATCGGCAAAGCGCACGCCTCCGTTCTGGTCCAGATAGTCGTAGTAGTAGAGCCGTGCCAGCTCCTCAACGGCCACCGTGTCGTGGTAATCATTGGACAGGCGCGTGCGCAACTCTATGGCACGGTCCCGTGTCTGCCAGATGCGGATGACCTCCTGCGCCTCGTTGGACTGTCCCCAGCCCATGAGCGGCAGCCATAGTGGCAGCAGGAGGAATAGTAATTTAGGCCTAGTCAAAGCGTTGTGTTTTAGGATATTTTATTTGATAACGCCAGCCACAGCTTTTCATTGTATCTTTGGACAAAAAAAAACGGTTCCCGTAGAATTCGAATATAATACACATAATTACAAAAGCTTAAACACTTCACACCCACTCCCATAACGTGTGAGATACGGACGGGATACGGCTGTGAAGTGGGTTGGTGCCGAAGTTACCACAGGGCAAGGTTTATTTACGGCCCTTCTTCTTGGGCTGCTCCACATCCTGCACCAGACGGACCGAGCACCGCGTGAGCCGTTCTACGGGGGCAATGACGGCATTCATGTCCAGAACAAAGAGGAGGCTGAAAGCGGTGCGATCATCATTGTGGATGGAGGTCCAGTAGTAGCCTAGCTGGTGGTCGTCCTCGTCGGGCTCGCGGTACTGAGACTTCAAATTGAATTCTTTTTGGGCAATGGAAGGTAGAGGATCTTCGCCCCTGTTCATCTTGGACACAGGGGCGTGGGTCTCGGGCCGCAGAGAACCAAAGCTGACTTCGACCCCCTCGATGGGCATGCCCTCAAGGGCAGTTTTCGGTAATCCCAAGCTGTAGCGCGCCATGTGGCACACCCCTGCGGTGGGCAGAAAGACGGCCCCGCCGCGTTCGAGCGATTTCCACTGCTGGGGGCTGAACTGGTAGACACGGCTGGCATCAAGCGTGTCGAAGCCCCGCCGCAGCCAGTCATCGGGCAGAAGGATGATGCCGCCCACACCTTCGACAACACCCTGTGAGCGCAACAGCATGGCATCGGGGCGACGAATGAGGAGGTAGATCCACTCATTGACGGTCAGCGTGCGCCACAGCCCCACGTGGTCGCCCCCGTTGCTGATGCGGTTGTAGACACCCCAGTCGTAGCTGGTGCCGTCGATATTCTTCTTGCCGTTGCCATAGTACTTGGGATTGGGGGAGAAATAGTAGGGCATTCTGTCGTGGTAACCGCTGGTGCCCCAGGCAAAGAGGTCTATCCAACCGGCATAGTCCTTGGCATAGTCAAGATTGTCCATGCCTATGCGGTCGTGCTGGCGGTCGGCAAAACGCCACTGGTTGACGGCCGCATTGTACTGTAGGTTGCCTCTGGAGAAGTGTATGCGTTTGTTGGGACCAACGCTGAAGAGGCCTTCGAGAATGCCCTGCTGGAGATGGTCGAGGGTGGCAGTGGTGATGGATTTGTATACCTTGCCGTCGACAATGGAGTCGATGAGGTACTGGTTGGGCATCCACATGAGGGAGGTGTCGGCTGCCGAACTGAGTGCCAAACGGAACCCCAGGATGCTGAGTTTTCTTTCGGGAACCCAGAAATTGCGATAGGAGGAGCGCAGAAATCGGGGCTCGTCGGCCCAAGAGCCGCCTCGGCCCACGCGGAACATGCCGGTGTCGGGGCCACGAGGGTCGAGAAATTTGTTGTTGGACTCATAAGGGCGACCGTAAACGTCTGTCATCAAGGCATGATTGAGCGAGTACCACTTGCGCAACTTTTTGTTAGTGTTGATATAATCTGGACGGTCTTTGTCTTGAGTGTACACCCAAAGGTAGGCCAATGTGTCGTACCAGTCGTTGCACCACTCCCACACGTTGCCCGACATGTCGTAGAGCCCCAGTTCATTGGGGATGAGAGCGCCGACGGGATGGGTACAGAAATCGCTGTTGAGGTGGTTCCATCCAATCCGTATGGCTTCATCGCCACCCGGGTAGGTGTATCCCTTAGACCGCCTACCACCGCGCGCAGCATATTCCCATTCGGCCTCGGTAGGCAGACGGAATTTCATATTCGTGAGCTCGTTCAGCCGACGGATGAATTCCTTCACCTCATAATAGTCCACCTGCTCCACTGGCAAATCGTCGCCCACAAAGTTGGAGGGATTGTAGCCCATGACGGTGGTCCAGAGGCGCTGCGTTACCTCGTAGCGGCCCATATAGAACCCATACAGGTCTACACGGTGTCGGGGAGCCTCGTCGGCATAGTGGGCCAGCTGTTCCAGCACCGACTGAGAGGGCATACTTCTGAAGAAAAAAGGAGCCTCATCGTGGCCCTGAATATAGGACCCCCCTGCCACATAAACCATCTCGAAACTACAGTCGCCAACCGTCACTGTGATGGTCTGGCGCACATCTTGTGCCCGCGCGGGTGCCCCAGTGGCTACAAACAGGCACAAAACAAGCGCGAAAAAGAGCATTTTCTGTATCTTGTCCCTCATGGCAAAATGAGAATCATTAAAAGCACAACGTACAGTGTATTGGTGAGCAATTGCTGTCACAATACACTGTACATTGTTGATTGTAAACCTTTAATAATTATTCAAACGAAGCGATGGCCTCTTTGATGATGGCGATAGCCTCGCGGAGCTGCTCTTCGGTGATGACCAGCGGAGGAGCAAAGCGGATGATGTGCTGGTGGGTGGG
>DFDY01000124.1 GCA_002368955.1 Bacteroidales bacterium UBA3816 | reverse complement strand
TTTGTCTCAGGGTTTTCGTCCCATTGGCAATAGCGGCTATTCAGCTTGCCCTGCCCCAGGCCAAAGCCAGGAACCACAGCCACACTCACGTGGAATCCTTTGTTGTGTTTGCGGTCGGCATAGTAGGTAAGGGAGATGGGGAAGGTGATGTAGTTGGTGGTGATATGAGTACTCCAGTTGTTGAGTGAGTCGCCGCCTCCGTATGGGGGATTTCTAGGTGTGAGGTATATGTTGTCGGCATGATGGGTATATGCATTCCAGTCTGGAAAGATGAAGTCCACATAGGGGTCTTTGAATCGGTAGTGGCTGTAGGAGTAACCTACTCCTATCCCAATGGCAAAGTGATTGCGGCAGATGACGTCATAGCCCAGCTCCACTTGGTGGCTACCCAGGGTGGTCTTCATGGATGGGTAGGCAATTTGCGATTCAGGGTATGTTTCCTCTTTCCATCCAAGGCCCGAAGTGGCTGTGCGGCCACCATTCAGTAAGGCTGTCGACAGCCGCAGGTGTATGCGTTGGGCAGGACTATAGCGCATGCGACGTTTGGGTTCGAATGGCTTGTAGCCCTCCGTTTTGTAATTGGTCACATGGTGCTTCGAGACCAGCGATTCCCCGTTGCGCTCCCCACCGTAGATGATGGCGTTCTCCTTGGTGTTCTCCGAGTAGTTTTCGGCCGTGTAGGAATAGTAGCGGATAAGGGAGTTCTTTTCGGCAATCATTTGTATGTCTTCTGCCTCCACTGGCGACTCTATGTCCACCATGCTATAGTCGTCGGTCTGCACCGAGAGCGATTTGTACTTCAGTTTGTGCCTATAGCCTGCCGCTGTGCTCAACGTGACTCGGTTGTAGAGCCTACTATAGAGGAATAGTTTTTCTGTTTTCAGGTGTATTTCGAAAACGGTATATGCCCCAAATCCGCCTACCATAAGATGGTCGGGAAGGTTGGTCCTTTCTTCATATTTGAAAAGGGGCTGGGTGATTTGGGCCGTATCAATCATGTTCGGGGTCAGTATGGAAACATAGTCTACCGTGTCTTGGTATATGTAAACCGTGGTGTACTCGCCCGACACCGTAATCATCAGCGTTTTCTCGGGGTTCAAGTCCAGGTGCTGGACTATTTTTTGTGGCTCCTGGGCCGCCGCACCCACGGCGGCCAGCAGGAGCACTGTAAGGATTAAGTGTTTCATAGTGTTGTCTACGTTGGGTCTTACTTGCGGTGAAACACAATCTTGTCGGCGTTCAGCTCGTCGTCAATCTCACCCAAGGGGAGGACAAGGGTTTTGTCCGTGGCGTTGTAGGTGAAGGGCATCGGCTCTTCTTCCACCATCAGCACCCCGTTCTCCTTTCCGTCGAAGGTGTAGGTAATGGAGGTGGTGTCTTGGTCGTCATATTCCTCCCCGTCGAAGAGGGTGGTCATGTCGTAGGCAAAAGTGCCGTTCTGCTCGTCGGTGAAGGTCAGGGTGTACTCCGCGCGGGTAATCAGCACCCCGCTGCCGTAGTGCAGCTCCTCGGGGTCGTTCTCAATCACGCCCACCCATTGCGTTCCGGCCAGTTTCAGGGTTGTGTCGTTCTCTTCGTGTTTGTTGCAGGCGGCTACCGTCAGCATCAGGGCTGCCATCAGAGTTGCAAAAATCTTTTTCATGTTGTTGTGTTTTTTAAGTTAGTATCATGTTATTATCAATAGTCTTCTAAGTCTTGGGTGGCCAGGGCCAGCAGTGGCTCTATCACGGCCTCGTGGAAGGTGTTGCGTGGAGGCGGCACAATGTTTACCAGCAACTCGGTCTTCCTCTCTTGGGGTTTCGCTATGTTCCCTCCAAAGTCTACTAAGCGTTTGGTCTCCACCATATTGCTTGGGGTGGGCAACGTGGGTGCGGGAGTCGGCTCTTCTGTCGCAATGGCTTGTGGCTTTGGCATGGCCTCTTGTGGCTGTGTTGGCAGCGGCATGGCCATGGCCATATCGTGTTGGGCGTGTGCAGGAATCTCTTCTCTTGTGGTTGAGGGAAGTCTTTTCTGCTCCTCAGTCCAGGGAACGATCTTGTCCGTCGGGGCCGTGGAGGTGATGGCAGGCTTCTGGTTCTGTGCCACAGTGGGGTGGTTCCCAACGGTGACAGTCGGACTCAGTAGGCGCAGCCCCACCGTGGCCACCAGTGCTAAACAGGCTGCCGCGCTCACCGTCGGCCACCACCAGCGGCGGCGATGGTGGGTCGCTTCGTGGCGGGCTATATTCTCGTGCAGCTGCTCCAAGGTGATACTGCTCAAGGCCTCTTCCATCGCCCTGCCTTCCTGCTGCCATTCCTGGCGGTACTCATTCAAAAAAACGTCTTCCTGCATATCCTATTTCCCTTTCATCATTTGTCTCAATTGTTTCACTATTCTGTTGTATCTCACTCGCAGCGACCCTTCGCTCTCGCCGGTCTCTGCGGCTATCTCTTTGTAGCTCCAATCCTCCAGCCGTGCGGTCACCAGTTGCTGGTCCTCGGCCTTCAGGTGGGCGATGGCCTCGTATAGGTCGTCCACTCTGTGGGGCTGCTCTTCGGTGGCCACCTCGGGCAGCTCTTCCGGTATCACCAGTTCGGGGCGGCGTTTTTCCCTTCTCAGGCGGTCGATGGCTGTGTTGGTGGCTATACGCCACAGCCAGGTGGCTTCGCTGCTCTCCTCTCTGAAACTGTCCAGATGGGTCCATATCTCTAAGGCAATGTCCTGATAAAGGTCGCGAGCCGACTCATAGTCGCGGTGGCAGTAGGTCTGGCACACCTTCACAATCAGCCCTTTGTGGCTGACCATCAGCTGGTCGAATCGTTTCAACTTCTCTTTTTCAGACATTTTCTCCTTTTTTTCTGCTTGTATTAGTCGTTTGGCGCGACCCAAATGTTACAACACATGAAAATAATTTGGCTCTAGTTTGATAAAAGACTGATTTTTAGCAGCCTCGAAGATACTATATTATCTACCAAATTTTTTTTTCATTTTTTTTTGTAGTCATTTAGAAACAATACGTTATATCCACGATTTTTGTTGCAGACCATGGTAAAACCAGTCACAATACAGGCGGATTTCAATAATTTTGCTATC
>DFDY01000166.1 GCA_002368955.1 Bacteroidales bacterium UBA3816 | reverse complement strand
AGTCATACTTTGTACTAGAGCGATAACTATTAACTTTACGCTATCATGCCGGAGGCGACTACCAGGTGGGCATCATTGTCGTAGATGGTGGCATACTGCCCAGCGGCAATGCCCTGAATGCGGATGTCGGAGACAATGCGGTAGCCCTCTGCTGTCTTGCTCAGATGGCCCTGGGCAAATTCTGGCGTATGGCGTATCTTGAACTTCACATCCACCGTCTCGCCCGCATCCAGTTGGGCACCCCAGATGTCTTTGCTCAGGAAATAGAACCCCAGCAGATTGATTTTGTTGCCGTACTGCGCAGCAGGGTCATAGCCCTGAGAAACATAAAGCACATTCTCCTCTATATCCTTCTTCACCACAAACCATGGGCCACCACTTAGGAAGAGTCCTTTCCGCTGCCCTATCGTGTGGAACCAATAACCCTTATGCGTGCCCAACACTTTGCCAGTTTCCAGCTCCACTATCTTGCCTTCCTTCTCGCCCAAATAGCGGCGAATGAAGTCATTGTAGTTAATCTTGCCCAAAAAACATATGCCCTGAGAGTCTTTGCGGTCGGCACTGGGCAGTTTGGCCCGGTGAGCGATGTCGCGCACCTCGCTCTTCATCAGATGGCCAATGGGGAACATCAGCTTACTTATCTGTGCAAAACTGAGTTGCGAGAGGAAATCCGTCTGGTCCTTGACCGGGTCCTTAGCCGTGGCCAGAAACTGGACACCATCAACTACATCTGTTGTGGCGTAATGGCCAGTGGCGATGCGGTCGAAATCTCTGCCCCAGCGCTGCTCAAAGGCACCAAACTTGATGAGTTTGTTGCACATGATGTCGGGATTGGGAGTTAGACCTTTGCGCACAGACTCAATTGTATAGGAGACCACATTGTCCCAGTACTCTTTGTGGAGGTTGACCTCTTCGAAACGGCAACCATACTTGCGGGCTATATAGGAGGTGATTTCTATGTCCTCTTCGGCAGGGCAGTCGATATACCCCTCCTCGTCTTCCATTCCTATGCGGATATAGAAGATAGTGGGGTCGTAGCCTTGCTCTTTAAGCAGATGCACCACTACCGAACTGTCGACACCACCTGAGACTAGGGCTGCAATATTCATAGCTATTTTTCTTTAGTATTCATTTGTTTAACCATGCGCTTAGTAGGCACTACCACTATCAGCGTTACGGCTGTTAGAATAAGTAGGATGCCGACGGCCAAGGTGAAAGTGAATCGCTCGCCGAAGACGAAGATGCCGATGAGAACTGCCGTGAGAGGCTCCAGAGCGCCTAAGATGGCCGTAGTGGTAGAGCCCACCAACTTGGCGGCATAGACCATCAACGTCAGGGCCATAATGGCCGGAACCACAGCCAACCAACCCACATAAAACCAACTGGTGCCATTCTGAGGAAGTGTCAGCGGCTCGCCAGCAATAAAAGAGTAGACCAACATGCCCAAAGCACAATAGAGGAGCACGTAAAAGTTGATTTTGAACGACGACATCTTCAGCTGGCTGCGATTGACCACAATGATGTAGATGGCATAAGTCAGTGCCGAAATAAGCACAAGCATCACCCCGCCTAAGGGCAAGGTGGCCGTTCCGTCGCCCCAATAGAGCAACGCCACGCCAATAAATGAAAGTATGATAGAGGTGAGCGTGACCCAACTCACTTTCTCATGAAAGAAAACAGCCATAATGACGGCCGTCATGACCGGATAGGTAAACAAAATGGTCGAGGCCACGCCTGCATCCATCACGTGGAAACTGAGATATAGGGTCAGTGACGAGAAAATGAACAGGACACCCAAAGCCGACAACACGCCGAACTCCTTGGCCGTGACCCTCACAGACTCTCTGCGCCGGTCCTTACGCGGTAAGGAGCGCACCAACATAACCAAAGCAAGTATCAGCCATGCAAGTCCAAAACGGTAAAAAAGCACGCTGCTGGTGGGCATCCCCTGAGCATACAGCTTCAGGGCACCCAACGGATTGGTGCCGTAGCACACGGCCGCCAGAATGCCACAAACCGTCCCAAAAAACGTAGCAGACCTCTTCCTGCCAAAAGGTTTGGCATCGAACCCTGTCATCAATCGGGCAAATCGAAAATGGAATGATTCTCACTGACCGAGCCGTCGGCGTTGAGTACTGAACGGTTCACCTCTGACTGGCTTGAATGGGTGGCCTGATAGAGTGCCTCGCCCGTTATCTCGGTAGGATTCATGTTTTCAATAATCTGCGGACCATTGACATTATTGCGCAGCAAATCGTGCATCGCCTTGATGCGTTCGGCGCGCTTACGAGCTTCTGTGTCCAACGGATTATTCTCTGCCACGGGTTTGGGAATCTCTATGGCAGCCTCCTTCACAAGCGGAGCTGCTTCGGGTTGCGCAGCAGTTGCTTGGGTAGTGGGGGCAGCAGTCTCACCATGTCCCTTCAACACAATGCCGTCCTCTGTCGAAGGCTGAGGGGCAGGACGATTAGTAGTCATCACATCCCGCTCGTCATCCAAAGGAATCACATTGCGGTGGGCTGGTTCGGGAGTCGGCTGGGGGGCTCTCTCATATTTGGCAAACGGATTCTCAACAGTAGAATCGGCAGCCGGTGTCGGTTTAACCACCTTTTCCGCCTCGGACTTAGAAATGAACTGGTCCAGTGGAATTGTCGTAGGTTCTGTCTCCTTCTTTGGACCAGACACCAAAGTAGGTTCGGTGATATTATTAGGCAGCACGGGCTTGGTCTCCTCGGGTTTCTCTGGAGGCAACACATGTACTTCGGGGTTTTTCTTCTCCTTTGTTTCAAAGCCCGTGGCAATAAGGGTAATCTTCACCTTGTCGCCCAACGTGTCGTCGAAACCAGTACCCCAGATAACATTAGTGTCGCTGCTGCCCGTCTTCATGGTGATATAATCGGTCACCTCGCCCATCTCATCCATTGTAATTTCATTGTCGGGGCCATAGGAGAAATAGAGCAGTACATTCTTCGCCCCAGCAATATCGTTGTCGTTGAGCAGCACTGATGTGGTAGCTTGCTCAACAGCCTGGCGGGCGCGATTCTCACCCTCGCCCTCACCGATGCCCATCAGGGCCGTGCCGCTATTCTCCATCACAGTATTCACGTCGCGGAAATCAATGTTCACGTATGCGTTGAGTGTGATAATCTCGGCAATGCCCTTCACTGCGGTGAGCAACACATCATTTGCCATAGAAAAGGCGTCCGACATCACCAGATTGCCATACGAGCGTAGTTTTTCGTTATTGATAACCAAAATGGAGTCAACATACTTACGCAGTTCCTCCACACCCTCGTTGGCCTGCTGGATGCGGCGATTGCCCTCGAAAAGGAACGGGGTGGTCACCACGGCCACTACCAAGATTTGGCCAGGGTCGTCTTCCTCTTCCACCTCAAGTTTAATCTCCTTGGCGAATTTAGCAATCACAGGGGCAGCACCGGTTCCTGTACCGCCACCCATACCAGCGGTGATGAATATCATTTTCGTATTATGCTCGAAAAGCTCCTTAATCTCCTTCTCTTTCTCCTCAGCGGCTTTGCGAGCACGAATAGGACGACCACCAACGCCTAATCCTTCGTGCCCTAAGACCAACTTGTTGGGCACCGGACTGCCGTTGAGGGCTTTCATATCGGTGTTGGTCACAATAAAGTCCACGCCGGTAATACCCCTGCGGAACATATGATTGACAGCGTTGTTCCCGCCACCCCCAACACCAATAACCTTGATGTAAGAAGACTGATTCAAAGGCGAATCAAAATCAAAAAGTTTCGTGTCGTCCATATGTGCTTTGCTTATTAAATAATTAATATCAATATATTTATAATAATCCAATCGTAGAATTTGAAAGTGTAAAATTACAATTTTATTCCCAATTCACGCCACAATCCCCCAATTGTTTTTCAACAAGTTATAAACAATCACTCTCCGAGGTCGGGTTCTGTGAACTTATCCGTGAGCCAGTCTTTGATGGAATCGGCAAATCCCTTCCTGTTCTCATCTTTAGCTATCTTCTTCTTTTTCTTAGTCTTTTCCTTGTTTTTTTCTTCGACCTCAACCTCTTCCTCTTCTGCTTCATGAGCCGGTTGGGCTTCTGCTACAGAAACTGACTCCTGGGCGGCCTTTTCATCCATCGCATTACGTTGCTCCTGTTCAGCTTCGAGAAGACCGTATATGACCAATCCGATGCCTGTGGCATACATGGGGTGGCCGAGGTCTTCGAAGGTGATGCTTCCCTGCTGGTCGAGATGCTCGTCGGGGGTGCCGATGCGCGAGTCAATGCCAATGGTCACTTCGGAGAATTCTTTGATATTCTTCAGACGTGCACCACCACCCGTCAGTACCACTCCGGCAATCAGTTGTCGTTCAAAACCTGAGAGCTGTATTTCATATTGGACCTGCTCAAGGAGAAGCTGCATGCGAGCCTTAATAATACCGGCAAGAGTCTTCACACTGATTTCGCGCGGCGGCTGGTTACGAATACCGGGAATGGCAATGATGTCGTCTTGGTTGACTAGGTTGGGCACACAAGAGCCGAACTTGGTCTTGAGGCTCTCGGCTTGGTGTTTCAGAATCTTGCAACTTTCGCGGATGTCGTTGGTGATAACGTTACCAGCCAATGGGAGTACCGAGGTGTGGCGAATGATGCCGTCCTGAAAGATGGCAATATCTGTGGTGCCACCGCCAATATCAACCAAGGCCACGCCAGCGTTTTTGTCGCGTTCGTCAAGCACGGCATAGGCCGAAGCAATAGGTTCCAACACAACTCCTTTGATTTTCAGGCCAGCCTCCTCCACGGCATCACGAATGTTGCGCACGTTGGCAGCATTACCCGTCACAATGTGGAAATTGGCCATCAGGCATTTGCCGGCAACACCCACTGGGTTAATTTCGGGTTCCAGTTTGTCGTTGTCGACAGTGAAACTTTGAGGGAAAACATGGATGATTTCCTCCCCCGGCTCCAGCATGACACGATATTGGTCATCAATGAGGCGGTCTACGTCAGATTTCTCAATCTGGCGATGCTCGTCAGGAATCATCACACTTCCAGTGTTGGAACGGCTTTTGATATGCTGGCCAGCAATTCCAACATACACTTCTTCGACATCATACTTGGCCATTTCTGATGCCTCGGCAACGGCACGACGGATAGACTCGGAGGTGTCGCGAATATTGCGAACTACGCCACGTTCGACTCCGACAGACTCGGTCTTGCCAAAACCGAGGATGCGAAGTTTCCCATTTTGTGAACGCTCGCCTATGAAACAGGCAATCTTTGTCGTGCCAATGTCCAGTCCTACGATGTATTTATTCATGATGTATCTGAGTTTAATTATTATTTCTTTTTGTACAAACTACTTGTCCGCGATATTTAACGCTGACCTTCTTATATGTTTCCCAGCCTGCCTGAGGCAGTCCACGGGTATAGAGTGCCATAAGGTTGTGGAATTTTTCCTCCAGATTTTCGACAGAGCCCACCTCCACCACATGGTTGCCCAATTTGGGGGTGACATAAAGATCGCCCGAATTTTCGCGATAGATTTGGTCGAAAAGTGGTGCCACATCTTGATGCTGGTCAAAGAAAAGGGCCAGCGTCCAGACATCTTTCAACCCCTGTCCATTATAGGGAATATGTCCGCTGGCTACAATGACATCGCAACTGCCCGTATGGCTCACAGGAACGCGGAATCCCTCATCGTCGAGATAATACTCTTGGTTTTGCGAACAAACGCGCACAATGGGGCGACGCTGTTTGGCAAAGACCACTACCGACCCCCCGATGGTCGTACCCGCCTCGCATTGGCGAAGGAAAGGCGACTTGGCCGCAGCCTTCTCCACCGCCCGGAGGTCGACTTCGCGCAACATCTGCGAGGTGAGCGTGGGAATTTCCTTTTTGACCAGGTCCGCCACCTCTTTGTCGGTCACCAGCGTGTCGCCACCGCAATAGTCAATATCCACACGCACCTCACGTACCAGTGACTGTCGCCGCCAGATATTGGCAACTACCACCAGCACGACCAGAAGGACGACCAAGAGGATGGAGATTATTTTGGTTTTCTTTTTCATATATTCATTTCTATACAATGGTAATTAGGCCTCTTTGAGTAGCACTTCTTCTAGACGAGGCACCAGACGGTCAATGTCGCCGGCACCCATTGTAACCACCACATCGGGATAGAGCGCGGGCACCAGCTCCAACACTTGGTCGGCCGAGCAGAGATACTTTGAGAGCCCCTTGACCTTATGCAGGACCATGCTAGAAGAGACACCCGGCAGTCGCTGCTCGCGAGCTGGATAAATAGGCATCATTATCAGTTCGTCGACAGTTGAAAGCACCCGGGCAAACTCGTCAGCAAAATCACGCGTGCGGGAATACAAGTGCGGCTGGAAGATCACGACCAGACGTTTGCCCGGATAGAGATAGCGCACGCTCTCCAGGCAGGCTTCTATTTCTTGAGGATGGTGGGCATAGTCGTCAATCATGACCAGCTTCTTTGTCTTGATGTGATAGTCGAAACGGCGGCGCACGCCCATGTAGGTGCTGAGGCCTTGGCGCAGCTCTTCGCCTGTCACACCCAAACTGAGCACTGCGGCAGCCGCTGCCACAGCATTCTCGACCGAATAGAGGGCCGTATTGGGCAACTCCAAATCAAAAAGTACTCCATTGGGGGTGCGCAAGTCGAAATAAATATTGCCGTTATAATTCCTCACATTTTGCGAATAGTAGTCGGCTTCGAGGCCGTGGGCAGTATAGGAATGGATGGCGGCCTCCACATGGTCGAGGTGCATTTCATGATGTCCGTGATGGTCATGGTGGTCATGGCCTTCGCACATGGAGATACCTTCTTTCAAAATGAGCGTACCGCCAGGCTCGGTTTGCTCAGCGAATTGACGGAAAGCCTCAAGCATATGCTCGTGAGTTCCATAGACGTCCAAGTGATCGGGGTCTGTAGCGGTGATCACGGAACAGAAAGGATGCAGCTGAAGGAACGAGCGGTCGTATTCGTCTGCCTCCACCACAACATATTCACTCTGATTGTCCACCACCATATTCGAGTTGAAATTTTTGGCGATGCCGCCCAAAAAAGCACTGCAGCCCAGTTTAGTGTGGCTGAGAATATGGGCAATCATGCTGGAAGTGGAGGTCTTGCCATGGGTGCCTGCCACGGCGATACATTTCTTGCCACGGGTAAGTTCGCCCAAAACCTGCGAACGTTTCTCCATGGGCAACCCTTTCTGCTTCAGATATTGAAACTCTGCTGTCTCCGTTGGAACAGCTGGGGTATATACAACCAGGTCGATGTTGTCGGGTATCAGCGATGGGTCGTCATCATAATGGACGGAGATGCCCTCTTCAACCAATTGGCGGGTAAGGGGGGTCTCCGTTCGGTCGTAACCGCTGACGGTGTCGCCACGTTGGTGGAAGAAACGTGCAAGTGCGCTCATGCCAATGCCACCTATGCCAAGAAAATAATAATTCATCGCTACCTCCTTATTTCTTGATTAACCTGTCTATTTCGTCAACAATTTTGTCAGCCGCCCGAGGTGCAGCCATGGCATGTATAGCTTGGCTCATTTGTTCACAGCGGCCTTTATCCTTCAGAAGTTCTAGGGCGTTGGGCAAGCCCATAGTACCACAGTCAGCATCGCGGACTATTAACGCAGCCCCCTTGTTCACCAAGGCCATGGCATTCTTGGTCTGATGATCTTCGGCAACATTAGGTGAGGGAATCAGGACGACCGGTTTGCCAACCAGACACAATTCCGATATGGCAATGGCACCGGCACGTGAAATCACCACATCGGCAGCCGCATAGGCCAAGTCCATCCGGCTGATAAACTGGTGCACTTTAATCCACTGCCCAAGTCCCGCCTTCTTTACGGCCTCCGAAGCCTCTGCAAACATCCACTTGCCAGTTTGCCAAACAATTTGGATGTCGTTATTATTAAAGAATTCAAGATTGTTCAGAATCATCTGGTTAATGCTGCGGGCACCCAAGCTTCCCCCCACTGAGAGGAGGACGGGTTTGGCGGCATCAAGCTCGAAATAGGCACATCCCTCTTCGCGAGTGCATTTCATCTGTTCAATATCGGCACGCACAGGATTGCCCGTATAGACTATCTTCTCTTTGGGAAAGAATCGCTCCATACCGTCGTATGCTACACAGATGACAGCAGCCGAGCGAGCCAGGGTCTTGTTGGTGAGACCGGCATAGGAGTTCTGTTCCTGAAGCAAAGTGGTGTATCCCATGCGAGCAGCCACCTTCAGCGTGGGTTCACTGGCAAAACCGCCCACACCCACCACAATATCGGGGTCAAAATCACGAATAATGCTGCGCACCATACGCTGACTGCGCACCACCTTGAAAGGCAATTGCAGGTTCTTGATGAGGTTGGAGAGGGTCAGCTGCCGCTGCAAACCCGCAATGGGCAGTCCCTTGATTTCGTAGCCTGCGGCAGGCACCTTCTCCATCTCCATGCGCCCCTCGGCACCCACAAAAAGAATCTGAGCCTCGGGATGACGGGCCATGATGGCATTGGCAATTGCCACGGCAGGGAAAATATGGCCTCCGCTGCCACCTCCACTGATGATTGCTTTCATATCGTATTGTTTTCTTGGTTCAACATTTCGTTTGATGGCGAAGAAGATACTTCTTCGCTCGGGTTTTCCTCATTGGATTGCAGCTGTGCCTGCAGCCGCTGTTTCTTATTGTCGATGGCCACGGACTGGATGATGGCTACACCTGCAGCCAAAAACACATAGGACGAACCGCCATAACTGATGAACGGCAACGTCTGGCCCGTCACTGGCAACACTCCCACTGCCACCGACATATGGATTATGGCCTGCAGGAAAATGACGGTGCCGATGCCCGCCACCGATAGGCTTCCGAAAAGGCCTTTGCAACCATTGGCTATGCGGATGCAGCGAAAATAGAAAAGGGCATACAGAAGGAATATAAAGATGGCAGCCAAAGTGCCTACCTCCTCGATGATGATGGCAAAGATGAAGTCGTTATGGGCCTGGGTCATCAAGCGGCCATGGATAGTGGTGCCAATGCCGTTGCCGGTGAATCCTCCTCGTGCCACAGCCATGCGAGCCATATTCTCCTGGTTCAACTCGTCGGGGTTGGGATGGAGCCAAGCCTCAAGACGATGGTCCCAAGTAGAGGTACGGAAAAGGTCAATCTTGTCGCCAAAAAGGTATATGACCGTCATCCCTATGGCAGCCAAGACAACAAAGGCCAGCAGCCCGCGTAGCCACATTTGTCGATGGACCTTCCCAAAAAAGAGAAGGAGATAGCTGGCTACAAATATCAGCACGGCTGTGCTCAAGTTTTCCACCACAATTAGGCCACATATCAGCACTATCGAACCTAGCAGCATCCAAAACAGGTTGTTGTCGTCCAACTTGTCACGGTTCACAGCAATGTTCCGTGCAAGAAAAACCATGAGCACCACTTTGGCAAATTCAGATGGCTGAAAGGACATCATGCCAGGAATTCTCAGCCAACGTTCATCTTTAAGCAGCAACACTGTCACCAGCAATATTATCGCAAGGACATATCCCAATACCGACAGCTTGGCAAAGATACGGTAATTGACGCGCGATAAAAGAATTATGATGGCAAAACTAATGGCAACAAATGCCAGATGCTTGAAGAACCAGGCCATGGGGGTGGTGTTGGAGTCGTTGGCAGTATAGCCGATAGTGCTATAGACTGCTATCAACGAGATAACACTCAGCAGGATGAATATTACCCATAGTGCCGTGTCTCCGGCCAGTATATTTAGTTTACGCTTCATCAAAAATGTTAAAGTTCGTTGACTTCGTGGCGGAAGATGCGGCCTGCCGTCTCGTCGGAGAGGCCGTATCGGGTAGCGGGAGAAAAGAGTACTTTGGCGTTTTCCAACATGCTGTAGCAGGCGCAATGGACGGCGGCCCCGATGCTTTCGACATCACGTATGTCGGAGATGGCATCTTGGAAGGCTTGGTGAAGGTTGTGATTGTCGCTGCCAACGCATATAAGCATGCGCACCTTGCGCAGGGCAATGGAGTGGAGGCGGGAATAGTCGGCCTCGTTGTCGCCGCCAAAGGCTATCCAGATGATGCTGCCTTCGGTGTTTTCGAGGGCGTACCAGGTGGCGTTGACGGTGCGTGCGGCAGCATCGTTAATGAATTCTTTTTCATGGATGCGGGCGACGTATTCCATGCGGTAGTTAGTTTCTTCTAGGCGCTTGAAACAGCTGCGCAGAGAGTCGTCGCGCATCTGGCGCAGTTTGGAGGAGTCGATGGCTGCCAGTCCTCCGTGTATGCGGTCACGGCCTTGGGTTGCTAGTAGTTCTATGCTCATTTGTCAGATGTATTTGTTTTTGGTGTGTGTTGGATGTTTTTTGACGGGGCGTGTGTGCTTGTTGGGGTGTGTGCTTTGATGTTTTTGACGGGACGGGTACTTGTTGTGTGTACTTACTTATAGGGGTGTGCTTACTTGTTTGTGTGCTTACTTATAATAGGGGTTGTGCTTACTTATTTGTCAGTAGGGGGGGGCTTATCGGAGTTTGAGTGTTACGATGCTCACGATGGCAAGGAGGATGCCAATGATGGCAAAGCGCTGAACTATCTTAGGCTCGGGGATGCCTTTCTTCTGATAGTGGTGGTGGATGGGGGTCATGAGGAAGGGCCGCTCCTCGACGGGAACAGGCTGGCCGATGGGCAGGTGGTGCTTGCGACGGTAACGTTTGCAGCCCCAAGTCTGCCAGATGACCGAGAAGTCTTCAATGACATAGATGCCACAAAGGACGGGAAGAAGCAGTTCTTTACGGATGAGCAGGGCGAAGACAGCGATGATGCCGCCCAGTGCGAGAGAGCCGGTGTCGCCCATGAAGATTTCGGCCGGATAGGTGTTAAACCAGAGGAAGCCTAGTGTGGCGCCCACAAAGGCGGTGATGAAAACGGTGAGTTCGCCAATGTTGGTGAGGTAGACAATGTTGAGGTAATTGGCCATGATGATGTTGCCAGTGAGCCATGCAAGGATGGCCAGGGCTCCACCAATGATGCCTGCGGTGCTGGTGGCAAGGCCGTCAATGCCGTCGGTGAGGTTGCAGGCATTAGAGACAGCCGTGACAACGAGGATGGCTACCAGAACATAGACCACCCAGACCCAGTTCTGAGTCCAGTCACCCATCCAGCTGATAAGCCAGGCATAGTCGAACTCATTGCCTTTGACGAAAGGGATGGTGGTTTTGGTGGAGGCAATGGCTGGGTGGAAAGATAGTAGGAGGCCTACCGCCAGACCTAAGGCCACCTGACCGAAGACTTTGAATTTGCCCGGAAGACCTTGCTTGTCTTTCTTGAAGACTTTGATATAGTCGTCAATGAAGCCGATGAGGCCGAGCCAGAGGGTGGTGACAAGCATGATGATGACGTAGATGTTGTCTAGTTTGGCAAAGAGCAATGTGGGTATGATAATGGCCGAGAGGATGAGAAGGCCTCCCATGGTGGGGGTTCCCTCCTTTTCTTTCTGGCCTTCAAGCCCCAGATTACGTACTATCTCCCCGATAGATTTGCGGCGTATAAAACGTATGAAACGTTGGCCAAAGGTGAGCATGATGAGCAGGGAGGTTATAGCCGACATGGCGGCGCGAAAGCTAATGTACTGAAACACGCCCGCTCCGGGGAAGTCAAATGCCTTGTCTAACCAATCAAACAGATAATATAACATAATGCTATTCTAATTCTTTATTGTATTATTCCTCCAATAGTTTCTGTAGTTCTTGGACATCGTCAAAGTGATGTTTGACACCATTGATGTCCTGGTATTTCTCATGGCCTTTGCCTGCCACAAGAATGATGTCGCCCTCACGGGCCATCATAACGGCGGTTTTGATGGCGGAGCGGCGGTCGGTAATCCTAACCACCAGACCTTTCTCTTCGTAGGTGAGTCCGGCCTCCATGTCGTCGAGAATTTTCTCGGGGTCTTCTGTGCGGGGGTTGTCGGAAGTGAGTATCAGACGGTCACTCATAGTGAGGGCTATATGGGCCATTTCGGGCCGTTTAGTGGTATCGCGGTCGCCGCCACATCCGACGACGGTAAAGAGCATCTGGCGGGGCTCGCGAATTTCGTTGATGGTGGAGAGGACATTCTGCAAGGCATCGGGGGTATGGGCATAGTCAACAATGGCTGTGATGCCCCGGCCTGAGACATACTGGAAACGGCCGTCGGCAGCGGGAAGACTGCTGAGCAGGCGAAGGGCTTCTTCAGAATCAATGCCGCATAGGACGGCAGCGGCATAGATGGCAGTAAGGTTGTAGGCATTGAACCGCCCGACAAGTCTAGCCCACACATCGCGACCATTAAGCTGGAGCTGCAGGCCTTGGAAGGTGTCTTCGACCACGCGGCAGGTGAAGTCGGCCGAGCGAGTGAGGCTGTATGTCTTGACAAGAGCCCGGGTATTTTGCACCATGACAAGGCCGTTGCGGTCGTCAATATTGGTTAGGGCAAAGGCTCCGGATGGGAGGTTGTCAAAGAATTGCTTCTTGGCAGCAATGTAGTTGGCCATGGTCTTGTGGAAGTCGAGATGGTCGTGGGTGATGTTGCTGAAGATGGCTCCAAAGAAGGTGAGCCCCGCGATACGGTTTTGTACGACTGCATGGCTGCTGACTTCCATGAAAGCGTAGGTGCAACCGGCATCAACCATTTGGCGCAGCAGGCGGTTGAGTTCGAGAGCATCGGGAGTGGTATGGGTGGCGGGGATTTCGGTTTCGTCTATCTTGTTGACGATGGTAGAGAGCAGTCCTACATGGCAACCATGGGCACGAAAAAGGCGGTGGAGGAGAGTGACAGTGGTGGTCTTGCCGTTGGTGCCGGTAATGCCCACCAGTTTCAACTGGCGTGAAGGATGGCCATAGTAGCAGTCGGCCATAACTCCAAGCGCATAGTCGCTATTCTCGACCAGAACATAGGCAACTCCTTCATGCAGATGTTGGGGCAGGCGTTGGCAAACAATAGCCACGGCACCAGCCTTGATGGTGGCCTCGATGAAGTCATGGCCGTCCACCTTGGTACCCACCTGAGCCACAAAGCAGCTCCCCTTGCCTACTTTGCGCGAGTCGAAACAGATGTCGCGCACATCGGGATCGTGGGTGACCGACAGCAGGGTCGGCAAGCCTTGTATTATGTCTGATAGTTTCATTTTCTTAACTAGTTAATCACGGTTTGAGTTCTAATATTACGGTGGAGCCCTTGACGATACGGGTGCGCGGCTTTGGATTTTGGTTGACCACCTTGCCCTGGCCGACAAAGCGGACTTTAAGACCCTGTTGGTGAAGCATTTTCATAGCGTCACGGATGGTCATGCCAAGGCAGTTGGGGACCATCTCGGTGGGAACGCTGTAGCGTTTGTAACACTCCTGCTCGTTGTCGAAAATGGCCCAACCTGTGGCGGGGAGTGTGTTGTCGATGACGCTGAAGGGGAGTCCCAACAATTGGTATGCCTTAGCCAGTTGCGATTCATTTCCCTTGGCAATTATGGGATTCATGACTCGGCCGGAATCCTGTAGGCGCACACTTCCCAGCTCGCTGTCGAATGCCACCACGCAGTCGGCTATCTGCTTGAAGACAGGGGCGGCGGCATGTCGGCCTGCAATGCTGGTGCGCTCGACAAGCACTAGGCAGGTGTAGCGCGGATTGTCGGCGGGGAAGAAACCCACGAAGCTGGAGTTTTTGATGCTCTTGTCGCTGATGCCCTGAGTGGTGCCAGTCTTGCCGCCGATGCCGTAGACGGCATTGTGGATATTGCTGCCCGTGCCATGTTCAACCACGCCGACCAGCATTTCGCGCATCTGTTTGGCTATCTCTGGGCTACAGATTTGTTCGTTGAGCACCACTGGCTTGATTTCGGAACGGCTGCGCCCATCCATTACCTCGCGGCAGAAGAGCGGTTTCATCATCCTACCACCATTGGCAATGCCGTTGTAGAAAGTGATGAGCTGTAGGGGCGTGACGGTGGCGGAATAGCCATAGCTGAGGTTGAGGAAGTCACGGTCGGAATTGAGTTTCACCACGCGGGTATTGGTTTCCAGAACTTCCACGTCGGGATGCATCTTGCCAAAGGGGAAGATGTCCATGATACCCTTGCGGAGGTCTTCACGGCGGTTGCGGTAGTACTCCCATGCCAGTTCGCACATGCCAATGTTAGACGACCGAGCCAGCACTCCGGCAAGATTGGCCGTGTCGTGGGCATCACCATGGCCGTCGTTGATTTCACCACTGGTGGAACTATATCGCTTTACGCCACCGGCACGCACACGCTTGGTGGTGTCCAAAGCAATCTTCTTGTCGTTGAGCATAGCAGTCATGGCGACGGTCTTAAAGGTGGAGCCGGGTTCATAATGGTCGCTGACGGCGACATTGCTCCAGAGGTTCTCGGAGAGGCGACCGCTGGTATCGCGGGTGAGGCTGCTGCACGCCAAGACATAGCCCGTAGAGACCTCCATGAGGATGGCACAACCCCGCTGGCCTCCGTACTGGTTCATCGACTTGCGCAAGGCACTTTCGGCTATGTCCTGATAGCGGGTATCGAGGGTGGAAATAATACTCTTGCCGTCCACGCGACGCTGCACCAAGGTGGAGTCGAGGTCGGGGTCGTAGCCTGCCACTTCCTCTTCAGGCAGCCATGTACCACGGGTGAGGCGGCGGCAGCGATAGATGCCGTCCTGACCACGCAGGATGCTGTCATAGTAGCCTTCCAAGCCGGTATAGCCTTCCAGCTTGGGGGTCTTGAAGTGCAAACCTATTGTGTTCTCGCCCAGATTGCCATAAATATGGGCGCGGACAAAACTCATCACACTCCCGTCGGCCGTCTTGGTGACCACACAACGGCTCCAGCCATCGAGACTGCGGATGGCCATCCACTGCGAATAGGGTACTTTCCGCTCCACATACAGGCAGCGGCTGGGCTTCTTTGAGTTGTACTCATTTAGGATGCGGTCATGGTAGTATGCCACCGACTTACTGGGAAACTGTTCGTGGAGGATTCTGCAGACCTGATTGAGGTTGGCCAAAAAGGCTGATTCACTGGTGATGCAGCTCTCCATCACCTCCTTGCCGTCCTTTAACACCACTTCGCCTTTGCTGTTGCGCTTGGGCCAGCGGCCAAGGTCTAGGCAAAGGTCGCATACGGGCACCGTCGTGGCCAACACCTTGCCGTCGGAAGAGAAAATCGTGCCACGGCGGGCAGGCTCTATGCGTTCTTTGAACTCGCGGACTTTGGCCTTTTCGCGCCACATCTCGCCGTTCACCACCTGCGTCCTAATAATCGACCACAGCATGGCACCACCGCCCACCACTACCAGCAGCAGCCACAGCACCAACATCTTGATGAATAAGCTCTTATTTTGTTCTTTCTCTTCCAATGTCTTGTTCTATTTCAGTTTAACAATTTACTTTTTGACTCTTGTTCAATATCACTTTTTGTTTTCCAAATTCTCAACTCTCAATTCTCAACTCTCAATTCTCAACTCTCAATTCTCAACTCTCAACTCTCAATTCTCAAATCTCAAATCTCAAATCTCAAAAGGCGGTCCTGCAGTGATACCCACGCCAGTGGAATCCAACATTTCGGCAATCTTCGAAATCTTGATGGTTTCCTGATAGCGTTTCTGAAGTTCTATGCGGCTTTCGCGCAAGAAGTTGATGCGATCCTGTGCCTCAATCTTGCCCTTGGTGAGGTCCTCTACACGGTAGCGGTTGTAAACCAACAGCAGGCAGTAAGCGCAAAGCAACAATATCAGCCATTTCTGGCGCAGCACGAACTTGCTCTGCAACAAGTCGCCACCAAAAATGCTCGACACCCAGTTGCGCTTCTTGGCCTTGGGTTTCTGGGAGAGTGTCTCCTGTTGGGTCTGCTGTATGTTATCTTGTTCGTCCATCGGTAGTTCTGCTGTTATATTTTTTCTGCCACACGCAGTTTGGCGCTGCGCGAGCGATTATTGGTCTGCAACTCGGTTTCGCTGGCCGTGATGGGCTTGCGTGTCACCAGCCTCAGCGGTACAATGGGGTTGCCATAGAAATCTTTCTCTAATTTGCCCTCGAAGTTCCCTGTCTTAAAGAAGTTCTTCACCAGACGGTCTTCCAGCGAATGATATGACATCACCACCAGTCGGCCACCGGGGTTCAGCACCTCTGTTGCCTGTTGCAGCAAAGCCTGAAGGGCCTCCAGCTCGCCGTTGACTTCGATGCGAAGGGCCTGAAAGAGCATGGCCAGATACTTGTTCTCCATCCCCCTCGGCAGGCAACGGCTGACCGCCTCGCGCAGATCGAAAGTGGTGGCAATCTCTTTCTCGCCACGGGCCTTGCAGATAGCCTTGGCCATTTGGTAGGCGTTGGGCAACTCTCCATACAGTCGCAGCAGGCGGGTGAGCTCGTGCTCGTCGGCCGAGTTCGCCAGGTCCTTGGCCGTCATCTCCTGACGGCGGTCCATGCGCAAGTCCAAATCGCCATTCAGACGGGTGGAAAAACCGCGGTCGGCCACGTCGAACTGGTGAGACGAGACACCGAGGTCGGCAATCAATCCGTCAATATGGCGCACGCCATGCAGGCGCAGGTAATTCTTCAAGTAACGGAAATTTTCGTGGATGAGGATGAAATTAGGCACTCCCAGCGCGTTGGCCAGAGCATCTTCGTCCTGGTCAAACCCTATCAGCCGCCCGTCGGGTCCCAGCCGCTCCATGATGGCACGCGAGTGGCCCCCGCCACCAAAAGTGGCGTCGACATAGGTCCCGTCAGGACGCAAATTCATTTGTTCGATGCATTCATTTAGCATCACTGGCTGATGATAGGTCATAGAGCGTTCCTAATCTTTCGTTGACTTCTGACTCAAGGTCGTAGTTTTCATCGTTCATCATTTCGTTGTAGACCGAACGATTCCAGATTTCGATGTAGTCACCGGTGCCCTGCAACACTATCTCTTTTGTATCTCCCAGCGTCTTCAAGAGCTCCCCCGGAATCAACATTCGGTCGCTATTGTCCAACTCAACTTGATGGGCTTGGAGCAGCCTGCGCTTCAAACCGCGGTCCCTCGTGTTGAATTCGTTGAGGTTTCTGCTTAGCTTTTCTGCCACATTCTTGAAATCTTCGTTTGTCCACAATTCCAAATACTCGGGAGTGATACCGCGACGGATATAAAAACGGCTTTCCTCCGTCTCCAACTGCTTTTTGAAAGCAATTGGGAACTTGAACCTGCCGTTCGAATCGACCTTACAGTATTCAGTACCAAGTATTAATGACATTTTTACTAATTATTTTCAGAATGTAAAGATACAACTAATTTTCCAATTAATGCCAATTTTTACCAAAAAAGTTTTTTTTTTGCCTGTGGCCTCACGGGAATTATACGTAAATGGGCTGAAAAAGTTTCATTCTGGAGCCAAAAAAAAATTCTTTTTCAGCGCAAAAGACATTTTTCGACAGTCGAATGTTGAAAACCGCGGCCGCAATTCACACCCAAAAGTTAACAACCTGCAGCTGCATCCATGCTCGCCAGAAACATCTGATTTTGAAAACAGACATACAATTTCTTTATAATTGAAAAAAAAATCGTACCTTTGCACCCGCAAAAAATGTAAATAAAAATAAAAACATAATAATATTAATAGCATGAAAAGAATCATACTTTCTCTAACGCTGGCCCTTATGGTCTTGGCTCCGGTTGCTAGCCGTGCCGACGAAGGCATGTGGCTTCTTTCGCTCATTGGCAAGAACTATGCCGACATGCAGAAAGCCGGTCTCAAACTCTCTCCCGACGACATCTACAGCATCAACCAAAGCTGCCTCAAGGATGCCGTTGTGGGCCTTGGCAACGAAGGTCGCCCCTTCAGCCATTTCTGCACTGGCGAAATCATCAGCAACAAAGGCCTCATGACCACCAACTACCACTGCGGCTATGGCCAGCTGCAGGAGCACTCCACCGTCGAACACGACTACCTCCGCGATGGTTTCTGGGCCTACAACATGGCGCAGGAACTCCCCAACCCCGGCCTCACCGCCTCCGTCCTAGTTCGCATGGAGGATGTCACCGCCCGTGTGCTTGAATGCCTCAGCGACGACATGAGCGAAGCCGACCGCTCCAAGGCTGTCCGCAATGTCGGCATCCGCATCATCAAGGAAGCCGTCGGCGATAACGAGGATGTCGAAGGTGTCGTCCAGTCCATGTTCGAAGGCAACCAGTACTTCCTTTTCATCTACACCATCTACAAAGATGTCCGCCTGGTCGGCGCGCCCCCTTCCTCCATGGGTAAATTCGGCGGCGACACCGACAACTGGTCCTGGCCCCGCCACACTTGCGACTTCTCCATGTTCCGCATCTACACCTCGCCCGACGGCAAACCCGCCGCTTATGCCAAAGAGAACATCCCTCTCAAACCCAAACACCACTTCCCCGTCAGCTCCCGCCAGCTCAAAGCCGGTGACTATGCCATGACCCTCGGATTCCCCGGCTCCACCGACCGTTTCCTCACCTCCTTCGGCCTGGAAGAAACCATGCAAATTGACAACCCCATCCGCTACAACATCCGCACCGTCAAGATCAACATCCTGCGCGACATGATGAATGCCGACCAAGCCGTGCGCATCAAATACGCCTCCAAGTACGCCAGCTGCTCCAACTACTGGAAGTACAGCAACGAGCAGAACAAAGCCCTCTACACCCTCAACACCATGCAGGTCAAGAAGGACATCGAGCAGGAATACTACGACTGGGCCCTCGACAAAGACCCCAAATACCGCCAAGCCCTCCCCCTGCTCCGCCAGAGCTATGCCGACCGACGCGACATTCATGAGGCCATTCTCTACATCGAAGAAGGTCTCCTCGAAGGACCGGAGCTGCTCTATCAGGCCACCGAGTTCGGCGACGACATCAAAGCCATGCTCTCCGAAGACAACCCCAACCAGCGCGAAGCCAAACTGGCCGCCCTGCAGGAAGCTGCCGCCAAATTCTACAAAGACTATGACGAGCAAGTCGAACGTGCCGTCATGGCAGCCATGATGGAATACACCTACCAGCACATCAACATCAAGTACATCCCCGACTGCCTCAAGACCGCCGACCGCCGCTACAAAGGCGACTTCACCGCTCTGGTCAACCACATCTTCTCCCAGTCCTTCATGTCCAACGAAGAGTCCTTCAACAAATTCCTCAAAAATCCCAGCCTCAAGGCCCTCGAACGCGACGAGATGTACAAATACGGCTCCGAAATTCTGGCCAAAGGCCGCGAAATATACCAGTCACTGCCCGCCGACAACCGCTTCAATATGACCAAGGGCAAGCGCGACTTTGTTGACGGCCTACTGCAAATCAACTCCGGACGCCGCCTCATGTGCCCCGATGCCAACAGCTCCATCCGCCTCAGCTATGGCAATGTCAAAGAATACGACCCCCGCGACGGTGTCACCTACCACTACTACACCACCCTCGACGGTGTCATGCAGAAAGAAGACACCCTCAGCACTGAGTTCCAAGTTCCCGCACACCTCAAAGACCTCTATAAGGCCCGCAACTTTGGCCCCTATGCCGACGCCCACGGCAAACTGCCCACTTGCTTTATCACCACCAACGACATCACTGGCGGCAACAGTGGATCGCCCGTCCTCGACGCCTACGGCAACCTCATCGGCCTAGCCTTCGACGGCAACGGCGAGTCTATGTCTGGCGACATCGACTTCGAAGAAAACCTCCAGCGCTGCATCTGCCTCGACACCCGCTACATGCTCTTTGTCATTGACAAGTACGCCAACGCCCAGAACCTCATCTCCGAGCTCGACATCGTCCGATAATCCCCTCTCAGCTCCATCCCTGCCCTACCCAGGCAGCGACCACGAGCCATATCCACCACGGCAGCCACTAGACCCAAACCTAGTGGCTGCCGCTTTTTTCGGGCCTGTCCCCTTTACCACGCCAAATAGTGATAGTTAGCGTCTATGGTGTACTTCCCGTTGGCCGAGAGTCTGAAGCACAACTAAGCTTTTTCAATTCAATTCAGTCGTTAGGATTTGTGTCAGATTAGTATATGTTTCGAGCAGATTGGGCAGCATCACTGTCGCAGGCGTAGCGGGTTAGGTCAAGACAAGAATGTGGCCAAGATGCCGAACGTTACGCAAAGCGAGAGCAGAGGAAGCTTGCTTGCTCTGCCGAGTCCAAGTAACGTCATGGAACATAATGAAATGCTGATATGGCATAAATAGACCTTGAAATGAGGTCATTATGACCGAGTGTCGGTCTAATGACCGATTTGGGTTCAAGCATTCCAACAAGGTTCCAAAGGTCTCAAGCTAAAGGAAAAGCAATGGTCTTTATGCAACAATGTGTAAGAAGAAGGTGCCCAAGGAGGAAAACAAAAAGGCTCTAGTTTGATA
>DFDY01000170.1 GCA_002368955.1 Bacteroidales bacterium UBA3816 | reverse complement strand
GGGACGCGACAATGGAAACAAATAAATAGAACACACCTGGATTATTAATGGTAATTCGTGTTAAAAGATATGCACATTAATTTTGCTTACCGACTTAAGTAATTGCTCAAAATATTTTACATATAATTTCCATCTAATTGACCATTAATTTTAATTCGCTCTAGTACAAAGTATGACTGATTCTTGCTCGTATTTCTCAATGTGGCGTGTCTTCGACACGCTGAGTAGTAGGGGTTTCGCTATCCCCACACTGCGCTCCCGTTGGTCGCTTAGTATGGGGTTATTGAGATTCAGCCTCTTCGAGGCTGCTAAAAATCAGTCTTTTATCAAACTAGAGCCTTTTATTTTACATACTAAAGTTTGACAAGTTTCTTTTCCGATTTAATAGTAAGCATCATGACGACCTGGTCAAGACAAAAAATGGCTATATTTGAGTCTTCTGGTGACCTGAAAGGCCAAAACACATCCAGCATAGGGCATCGCCCTAGGTGCTTCAATGAGCCGTGAGCTACGCACTGTAAGGGCAAAACAACCCGATAGGGAATGGTGCATCGCGGCATTGGTGAGTGGTTTTGCCCTTGCAGGGCGTGATTGTCCTCCCTCGGTTTTCTGTAGGCGTTGCCTACAGCTATATCTGTATTTGCCCTTTCAGGGCGATTTATAGCCTCAGACGGTATGGCTATTTTACATGTCAAACTTTAGATACATATAGTTGCCATCTAATTGACCGTTAATTAGTGGGGCCATTTATAAACCCCAATCAGTCTAATGACCGATTGGGGTTTAATCTCTGTAGTGGACTGTAGTCTCTTGTTTGGCAACCTTATTCCGCTTCAGGCGATTTCTCGATTTTTTTCTTCAAGACAATTTGTTGAATGACGCCCTGATTGAGGCTGTCGGTGGTCGTGCGGTTGAGAATCATGCTGTTGCTGGTGAGCCAAACGATCTCCCATTCACCCTGGTCCAAGTCTTCAAGGTTGCAGTGGAAGGTGTTGCCCTCAACGCTCCATGAGCCGTATTGTGGCTGGATGCTGTTGTTGCCCACTATGCGGGCGGCCGTGCCGTCGGTGTTGAAGCGGAAGAAGATGGGCCTGCCGCTCTCTTCGGGGAGGTACTGGGCGATGTCGAGCAGATACTCTCCGGAGTTGCTGTATCTATACTCTGTGAGGCTGGAAAACAACCAGGTGCCGATGGGTGTGGTGGTGTTGGGGGTAATCAGATTCAGAATAAGAATGGAGTTCTCCTCACTGTCGTTTAGGGTGGTCACGGTGCCGTAGAGCGTAACCGTGTCGCCCACGGTGTGGCCATCCAGTGTGCTGCCTGCTGCCAGCAGGTAGCTGTCGCGCACTATGACGAGAGTGGTATCGCCTTCGCAGCGCAGGGCCAAAAACTGGTCGGTGGACAGCTGTGACCCGATGAGGTCAGAAAAATTGGTGGCTATCAGTATTCCGGTGTAGCCCTGATAGACGGTGGAGTCCTGTACCGAGGGGGCCACGGCATAGGCCGTCCCACTCCACACCCCTGTTTGGCGGTCGTAGGTGACGTTGACGGTCTTGCCCGACTGCTCCATGCGGCGCATCCATCGTTTCATCTCGTTGCGGTCGCTGGTGGTGATGGTGGAAGCCTCTTTGACCACTGTCGGCCTTCCTTTGGAGGCATGTGCATTCTGGGGTTGTGAGTTTAGGTTGTAGAAGGTGACCGACTTACCCTCTACGGCAAAGTCGCAGAACTGGTCCATTAGGATTTCCCATTCCGAGTCGTTCTTGACGACGGCTCGTTTTTCCTGACTGTCGACGGTATAGACTACCATGCAGGTTTGGTTAGTGTCTTCCTGTGGGGTTTTGGTGCAGGCTGTGGCGCACAAGAGGGCGGCGAGGAGTGGTAAGAGATATTTCGTTTTCATGTTGGCTATTTTGTATGTTTGTGTTTTTTATTTGTTGTGTTATCTTTGCCTTCGAGGGCATTCATCTGATAGTTGAGCAGTGCTTCGTACTGCTCGTTGTTGTCCAGATGGTAGAATGCCAAGGTGCGGCGGTCGTGTGAGGCCACCACCTTGACTACCGGGTGCCCCGTCCAGCGGGTGCGTTTGGCAGGGTTGGAGGGCTGGCCGAGCCAAGAGGAAGAGGCGGCACCTGGGCGTAGGCCGTACTCTTGCATCAGCCGCTGCCAAGCGGCGGCATTGTCGGCCACCACCAGCACCACGTCCACCCGCACGCTGTCGTTCAGCGCGAAGCCGGTCACCTGCGCCACCGCCAGATCTTTCTGGGAGGCGTAGCGCTCGTAGGTGGGGCTTTGGGCACACACGACCAGCGGCAGCAAGAGGGTTATTATGAGTAATATTTTTTTCACGTTAGATATATGTCTGCTTCAAATTATGTCAATTGTCAACATTTCAGAGGCCAACGATACCCACTGAGTATCGTCGACGGAGGCACGGTTGGTATACACCGCGTAGTATTCGTCGGGCGTGGAGGGGAGCAGGAAGGAGAGGGTGGTAGCCGACATCACGCCCACCACCAGCACTGCCAGCACGCTGTTGCGCACCCGCCTCACTCGGCGTTCCCACTGGGGGTATTGTAGGGCCATTCGGTGGGATTTCCCTTGCATCACCGCCTCTTGCCATAGATTTTCAAATTCTTGTTCGTTCATAATGTCATCTTTTTTCTTAGTTCTTCTTTTATTCTAACGAGCCTAACGCTTATGTTCTTCTCTGTCAGGCCCAGCTTCTGGCCTATTTCTTCATAGCTGTACCCTTCCAATTGCATCTGCACGATGGTGCGGTTGGGTTCGTCGAGCAAGGCTATCTGCTCGTGGAGTTCGCGGATGTGAGGGTTCTCCTCCTCGGCTGCCTCGTCGTATTCCTCAGGCAGGGCATCGGTGTCCTCTATGCGCCGCAGGCTGTCGACCACCGCGTTGTGCGCTATCCGCCATACCAGAGCCGCCTGTTGCATCTTGGGCAGCGGGAGCACACGCTCATGGGCTTTCCATAGTGCAATAGTGGCTTCTTGGACTAGGTCTTCCACTTCCAGCCCCCGGTGGTTGAACCGTCGGCAGAGTGAGAATATCAGTCCACGGTAGCGTTCTAGCAGTTCGTCGAACGGGTCGTGGTACATCATCTTGTCTATAATAACGCAATAAGTGCTCAAAAAACTACACCCATTGTATAATTTTTTTTATGTTCACACTCAGCCTTGCTTCCAGAGTATATTCATCGATTAGATTGTTTTCTTCGGCGGGACTGGGTGAAAATGTTTGATGATCAATGTTCCTTCAATAATTTGTCGCTCTAGTACAAAGTATGACTGA
>DFDY01000131.1 GCA_002368955.1 Bacteroidales bacterium UBA3816 | reverse complement strand
ATTATGCATCTTTGAATTTGACTCATCGTGTCAACGTTGATCCAATAGCCCTGACCAAAACAACCACGTGTATTATAGATATTGTTAACCACATATTATTGTTTTAGTTAGTATATTATAGCCCTAGTTGCAAAGATGCTGCAAATATACAACTTTTTTTAGAATTGAGAATTGAGAATTTTTTAAAAGTAAAAGGTAAAAACTAAAAACTAAAAGGGTGGGCGGGGACTTTGGGAATTGAGAATTGAGATTTGAGATTTGAGAATTGCGGTTTCATGCTTGTGGCCGTCGCAGCCCCTCGGTGTCAACCTTTGCCATAGCTTCGCTTCCCCAACATTTCCAAAACGCACCACATTCGCTTCCCCTCCAATTACTAATCGGGTCGACATACAGCGGGTTCTGATTTTCTTATGGGTAGGTGTAGGTGATGGTGTAGGGTATAGGCCCTAAATCGAGCTTTGAGACTTGCTTGTTAGGCTGAATTTTGTGGTTATGACTGAAATTTTGTCAGTATAAAATGGTGGCGATTGTGACTATTTTCGGAAATTTTGACATGGTTGTATTTTTGGCATTGGGATTGATATATTAGGGGTGTCTGCGGATGAGAAAAGCAGACGGAAAGTTAAACAAAACAGATAATAAACAATTAAAAAATAGGAGATTAAAGTTATGTTACTCGTAAGAAGAAACCCCGATTTGATGCCCACCCTGTTCAATGAACTGCTTAACTGGGACAACTGGAACAATTGTAGCACTGAGGTACAAGGCACGATGCCCAAGATGAATGTGAGCGAAAGCAACGAGAACTACGAAATTGAACTTTGCGTGCCCGGCTTGGCCAAGGAGGACCTGAACCTGAGCATCGACAGCGACGACAACTTGGTGATTGAGATGGTGGAGAACGAGAAGAAGGAAGAGGAGAAGAAGGAAGACCGCCACTATTTGCGCCGCGAGTTCGGCCACCTGCAGTTCAAACAGTTGCTGCGCATACCCGAGAACGTCAAGCGCGACGAAATTGGTGCCACTGTGACCAACGGCATTCTGCTCATCACCCTGCCCAAGTTCACCGAAGAGGAGAAACGCGCCATGGGCAAGAGCATCGAAATCAAATAAGAGATTGTGCTAGCCTGAAAAGTTCGCCCCCCTGGGGCGGTTAAGAACGGAGGGCTGCTCCCAACAGGAAGCAGCCCTCTGTTTTTTGGGTTAGTATGCCGGCGGCAAGGCACGGACGAGATTAGCTGTGCCTATATTTTGCAGTGGGTTGGACATTATTTTTATATTATATTCGTTTTTTTTTGTATTTTTGCAAATTCGAACAGTTGTGTCAGATGGAAACAAATAATAACATAGACCCTGCGGCCATTGGGCCAAAACATATAGACATTCAGAAGGTTCTGGCTGCCAAGAATGTGAAACTGCCGGGCTGGCTGGTTGGCTGGTTGGAGCGGTTGTTGCATTTGAATGACATTAACCACTGCATCTATGTACATCGGGATAAGGTGGGGTTGGATTTCGTCTACACGCTGTTGGACACCCCGCGCCCCGACGGGCTGGACATAAAGGTGCAGGTGGTGGGCGAGGAGAACCTGCCCAAGGAGGGCTATCCCATCCTTGCGGGCAACCACCCGCTGGGCGGCCCCGACGGGCTGGCCCTGATGCGGGCCATCGGCCCCTACCGCGCCGACATAAAGTTTCCGGTGAACGACTTCCTGCTGTACATCCCTGGACTTAGGCCACTATTCATCCCCATCGATAAGGTGCACCGCAATGCCGCCAACGCCAATACCTTGGAGAATGCCTTTGCCGAGAAGAACGCGCTGCTGTATTTTCCCGCCGGCCTTTGTTCCCGCAAGCGCAAGGACGGCACTATCCACGACTTGGAGTGGAAGCCTACTTTCATCAAGAAGGCTGTGAAATATCAGCGCGATGTGGTGCCTTTCTTCTTCGATGCTAAGAATCGTAAACGTTTCTACAATCTGGCACGGATGCGCGAGCAGCTGGGCATTAAGTTTAATTTTGAGATGGCCTTGCTGCCCGCCGAGATGTTTGCCCAATGCGGCAAGACATTGCGGCTGGTGGTGGGCAAACCAATACCTTGCACTACCTTTGACAAGCGCCATTCGGCCAAAGAGTGGGCACAGCTGGTGCAAGACTATGTTTATCGCCTAAAGGACGACCCGAAGGCAGTATTTAATTATTAGAGCATTATGGTAGACACTTCCTATATCATCCCGAAGGTGCCGCGCGAATTGATTAGGGCGGAACTGAAGCACAAGCATTTCCTTCGCAAGACCAATTGCGGCGGAAAGGAAATATACATCACCACGGCCCACCTTTCGCCCAACATCATGCGCGAGATTGGGCGCCTGCGCGAGCTGAGCTATGCCCTCGACGGCGGCGGCACTGGCAAGGACTGCGACATCGACGATTTCGACACGATGCCAGAACCGTATTGTTTCAAGCAGCTTTTTGTGTGGAGCCCAGAGGATGAAGAGATTGTGGGCGGTTACCGCTTTATCCATGGCAGCAACATGAAACGTGAAGAGGATGGCACCTTTGTGACCCCCACGTCGGAGCTGTTCAAGTATTCCGATAATTTTGTGAACAACTATTTGCCATATACAGTGGAACTGGGGCGTGCTTTTGTGCAGCCCGAATACCAGCCCAGCACCAACCTGCGCAAGGGACTCTATTCGCTGGACAACCTCTGGGACGGGCTGGGCGCCATTGCACTGGAGATTCCGGAGACACGCTATTTCTTTGGCAAGATTACGATGTATCCCCAGATGAATGCCCGCGCCAAGGACATGGTGCGCTACTTTATGCTGAAACGCTTCCCCGACCCCGATGCGCTGGTGGCTCCCTATGAGGCGATGCCTTTCGGCATGGATGCCAAAGAGCTGGATGCCCTGTTCGACGGCCACAACTATAAGGAGGACTATCAGATATTGACTCACAGTGTGCGCGCCCTGGGCAGCACGGTGCCCCCGATGATTAACGCCTATATCTCGCTGTCGCCCACCATGCGCTGCTTTGGCACGGCTATGAACAAGGATTTCGGCAACACCGATGAGACGGGCATTTTGGTGGCCATCAAAGAGATAATTCCCGATAAGAGGGAACGGTACATAGAGTCTTATGTGACCAAGAACCATGTGTTTGACCGTCCACATCTGTTCCGTATCAATATGAAGAAACTGCCTTGGTGGAAAAAAATCGAGGATGAGGAACGAGAAGAGTTGCGCCGACTGAAACGGCTGAAACAGCAGGCGGCGCAGGATGTGAGGGCCCAACGCAAGAAGATACGCAAGGAACGTCGGCAGGTGCGCTTCGCACGCAGGAAACAGGAGGTCTAGAAATAGCACCCACAGGCTGGGAAAAAGAAAGGACTATGGAAATAAAGAAAGCAGAATTCGTGGTGAGCAACAGCGACTATCGCAAGTGCCCCAATTTGGGATTGCCCGAGTATGCCTTCATCGGCAGGAGCAATGTGGGCAAGTCGTCGCTCATCAATATGCTCACCAACCATAAGGGGCTGGCCAAGACCAGCGTAAGACCAGGCAAGACACAGCTGATCAACCATTTCATAATCAACAACGAGTGGTATCTGGTGGACCTGCCCGGCTATGGCTATGCCCGCACCTCCAAGACCTCGCGCGAGAAGTGGCAGAAGATGATTACAGACTATATGCTGAAGCGTGAGGCCCTGGTGAATGTATTTGTGCTGGTCGACTCACGCATTCCACCGCAGCAGATAGACTTGGAGTTTATCAACTTCTTGGGTATGAACGGCATTCCACTGACCATCGTCTTTACCAAGATAGACAAGCAGAAACAGCGCGAAGTGGCCGCCACGGTGAATGCCTATAAGCGGATTCTGTCGGAGACATGGGAGGAGCTGCCCGAGATGATGATGACCTCTTCGGTGACCCGCTATGGGCGTGACCATGTGCTGAACCGTATTGAAGAAATCAACCAACAACTGAAACAAAATAAAATCTAACTATTGTAATGAAGTATTGCAAGAAACTGCTACTGACATTTGTTGTTCTATTGACTTGCTTTGCCTCTGTGGCGCAGAATACCGACAGGGTGGACTTTGTGGTGCGTCACATCACCCGTCGGCCTGCCGTGAAACACGCTTCCTTTGCGGTGTGCATCCACAATATCACTAAAGACAGCACCATCTATTCGCGCAACGAAGACCTCTTCATGATGCCGGCTGCCATCAATAAGTTGTTTACCTCGGCAGCGGCCTACAGCCGCTTAGGCCCCAAGTTTACCTTTGAGAACTATCTCTACTATTCGGGCAGCATCGAGAGCGGTATACTCAATGGCGACCTGATTGTGGTGGGCTCTGGCGATCCATTCTTCTGCTCCGACCGCTTTGCCTATACCGATTCTACTTTCAATCGGTTGGCAGCCGGTCTACGCAAAATGGGCATCCGCCGCGTTAATGGTCATGTCTATGTGGACACTTCGCTTTTCGAGGACGAGATGATGCACCCCTCGTGGCAGTGGTCCGACATCGGCAATTCTTTTGGAAGCGGTGCCTGTGGCCTTAACTACAACGAGAACTCTGTGGACGTGCATTTCCGTGCTGGCAGAAGGGTAGGAGACCCGGCAGTGGTGACCAGCATACAGCCCGAAATCCCCATCGCCAATCATGTGGTGACAGGTACGCGCGACACGGTTTTCGACATAACTTTCTACGGTTCTCCATATGAGAAGAGCCGTATTTGCCGTGGCATTATTCCCATGGGCACGGCCGACACCCATTTCCGCGCTTCAATGCCCCATCCGGCCCTCACCATGGCTCAGGATTTCACCCGCTATCTGCGCCGCAACGGGTTCACCGTCACTGGCGAGCCTTCGATAGACTTCACCATGCCCAAGAAATATAGGCAGGTGTGTGTGGATACCTCCTTCAACCTGCTCACCATCACAGCCCTCACCACCCAGACCAACAGCAATATTGCTGCAGAGAGCCTTTTCAAGCTGATGGGCTATCTGCGTGACGGCCATGGCTGCTATGCTTCGGGAAGGAAATTCCTCTATGACTATTTCAACGAGTTAAATCTCGACCCCCGCGAGGTGAAGATGGTGGATGGTAGCGGCCTTTCGCGTGACAACCATGTGACGGCCTATTTCGTCACCCAGTTCTTGGATGCAGTGGCTCGGCAGCCTTTCTTTTGGGACTTTGCCAGTGCCTTGGGCATCAGCCAGAAAATGCCTGAGTATGCTGTCATACCCGAGGTGCCCGGTGGCTGTTCGCTGCGCGTGAAGAGCGGCATCATGCCTGGAGTGCGCAACTTTGTGGGCTACTTCACCAACGACGACGACGAGATGTTCAGTTTCGCCATCATGTGCAACAACTATGACTGCGACGATGCCACCATGGACCGCCTGATTAAAGATATCATAGAAGAGATAGTGAAACTCTAGTTTCTGAGATAGAAAAAATAATAGGGCAGCCATTGCGGTTGCCCTATTTTTCTTTATTGAAGTGGATGCGTTAGAATCGAATGCCTGCTGAGATGGGGATCCATACTAATTCAAAAGCCAGAGTGGTAATGCCCAGTTCAGTAAATAAGGAACAGTTGTCGAATGCATTGATGTCTAGGCCGATGCCAAACCTGCCTTGAAATCCCTCAAATCCTCCTATAAATGAGCCGCCTGCGTCCAGAATGAAATAGGGCGATAGGGTCTTTTGTGTCGCGAAATCATAGCGCAAGGAGGCCATGGTGGGTAAATAGAAAACACCATTAAAGGGGTTGTCTGTTATTATCATGGTGGAAGGAACGGCAGCTATACCAGCAGAGAAGTGGTCGGAGAACTTGTACCTGACAGCAATGTCGCAGGCCAGCACGTCAAAAAGGTTGAATTTGGCCGTCTGGGAGATGGATGCTTCCCATTCAAATTTTTTACTTTTTTGAGTGCTCTCTTGTGCACTGAGGTTGGTGAAACCTCCAATAAAGAGCAGTGCGATTAAGACGCAAAGGGTTTTCCTGATAGTGTTACTCATTGTATTATTGTTATTTAGATGTTAATAATATTGTTTTTGTTTGCCACAAAGGTACAAAAAATAATGCATATAGAAAAAAAAATGCATACGCTTTTCTGTTTTGGGAGGTCGTGTGTATTTGTTCTGGTGTTGGGATACCTTTTCCTATGAACAGCAACGGGATTAATAAGAAAGGAGACAACCACTTTTTTGGGTGATTGTCTCCTGATGGGTGTGTCTGCGGCTCGGAAGCCACAGGGGGATTAGCGAATGAGGAAGGAGAACTTGTTGAAGTTCTTGAGGGCGATGCCGGTGCCACGGGCGACGGCACGCAGGGGGTCTTCGGCAATGTGCACCTGCAGTTTGGTCTTGGAGGAGATACGCTGGTCCAGACCGCGAAGCAGTGATCCACCGCCAGCCAAGTAGATACCCGTACGGTAAATATCGGCAGCCAGCTCGGGCGGGGTGGCCGAAAGGGTGTCGAGAATGGCTTGCTCGATGCGGGCGATAGACTTGTCAAGGGCATGGGCAATCTCCTTGTAGTTGACAGAGATCTCCTTGGGCAGTCCGGTCAGTAGGTCGCGGCCCAGGGTGGGGTAGTCCTCTGGGGGCTCGTCCAGCTCGCTGATGGCGGCACCGACTTTGATTTTCACCTGCTCGGCGGTGCGCTCGCCAATGACCATGTTGTGCTGTTTGCGCATGTATTCCACCACGTTCTCGTTGAACTCGTCGCCAGCCACGCGGATAGAGTTGTTGCAAACGATGCCACCGAGGGAGATGACGGCAATCTCGGCAGTGCCACCTCCGATGTCGACAATCATGTGTCCTTCGGGTTCGAGAACGTCGATGCCGATACCTATGGCGGCGGCCATGGGTTCATGAATCATGCGGATTTCCTTGGCCCCAGCCTGCTCGGCCGATTCGCGCACGGCGCGCTCTTCCACATTGGTGATGCCTGAAGGAATGCAGATGACCATGCGGAGCGAAGGGGGCATAAACGAGCGGTTGATGCGGGTGATGCCGATAAGCTCACGAATCAGGTGTTGGGCCATCTCGAAATCTGCAATGACTCCGCCGCGCAAGGGACGGATAGTCTCGATGTTCTTATTGTCGGTCTTGCCTGCCATAGACTGGGCGCGTTTGCCGACGGCGATGATGTGTCCGGTGTTGCGGTCGACGGCCACAATAGAGGGCTCGTCAACAACAATCTGGTCGTTGTAAATGACAATGGAGTTGGCTGTGCCCAGGTCCATTGCGACCTCTTTGTTAAAAAATGAAAATAGACCCATTTTATTATTAATGCTTATATTATTATCTTCTTTTGTTCGCTGAGGGGGTTAATGTTTGAAGTGGCGGAAACCAGTGATGGCCATGCCCATGTGGTTCTTCTCGCAGTAGTCGATGGAATCCTGGTCGTGGATAGAGCCACCCGGATGGGCCACAGCCACAATGCCGGCCTGATGGGCAATCTCCACGCAGTCGGGGAAGGGGAAGAAGGCATCGCTGGCCATGACTGCCCCATTGAGGTAAAAGCCGAATGACTGAGCCTTGGCAATGGCCTGGCGGAGGGCATCTACACGCGAGGTTTGGCCCGTGCCGCTAGCGCAAAGTTGGCCGTTCTTGGCCAGCACAATGGCGTTGCTTTTGGTGTGCTTCACCAAGATGGTGGCAAAGGCCAAGTCTCGGGCCTGGGCCTCGGTGATGGGGGTGGAGGTGACACTCTTGGACATGTCGGCAGCAGTGGGTACCACGTTGTCGCGGTCCTGCACCAGCACGCCGTCCAACACGCTGCGGAAGACCTTGTCGTGCATCTTGAAGGCGTTGCGCTTCAGTATAATTCTATTCTTTTTGCCCTTGAGGATGGTGAGGGCCTCCTCATCATAGTCGGGGGCGATGCACACCTCGAAGAAGATTTTGTGCATCTCTTCGGCCACATCTTTAGTGATGGGGCGGTTGGCAATCAGTATGCCGCCAAAGGCCGAAACCGGGTCGCCGGCCAGTGCGTCCTTCCATGCCTCCAGCAGGGTGGGGCGGCAGGCCAGGCCACAGGCGTTGTTGTGCTTGAGGATGGCGAAGGTGGTCTCGCTGAAGTCGTCAATGAGGGCACAGGCGGCATCGATGTCGCCGATATTGTTGTATGAGATTTCCTTACCGTTGAGTTTTGTGAAACAGGCATCCAGATTGCCAAAATAGTAGCCCTTCTGATGGGGGTTCTCGCCGTAGCGCAGCACGTTGGCCTGGGTGCAACTCTGCTTGAAGGCAGGTATCTGCTCCTCGCGGTTGAAGTAGTTGAAAATGGCGGTGTCGTAGTTGGAACTAACGTTGAAGGCACAGGCGGCAAAGTGGCGACGCTGGGCCAGGGTGGTGGAGCCGTCCTGCTCCTGATAGATTTTCAGGAACTCCTCGTAGTGATTCACGGCAGGCACGATGACCACGTCTTTGAAGTTCTTGGCAGCGGCGCGGATCAGTGAGATGCCTCCAATGTCGATCTTTTCGATAATGTCCTGCTCGGGGGCACCGCTAGCCACGGTGGCCTCAAAGGGATAGAGGTCGACGATGACCAGGTCGATTTCTGGAATCTGGTACTGCTCTAGTTGCTCGCCGTCGGAGAACATGTCTCGGCGACTCAGTATTCCGCCAAACACTTTGGGATGCAGTGTCTTGACGCGGCCGCCCAGGATGGATGGATAGCCAGTGAGCGACTCCACAGCCACGGGTTCGATGCCTAGGTCGTGGATGAACTTGTAGGTGCCGCCGGTGGAGTAGATGGTGACTCCTTGGGCATTGAGGGCGCGGACGATGTCTTCCAGTCCGTCCTTATAGAAGACGGAGATGAGGGCTGATTTTATCTTTTTTGTGTCCATATATTATTGTTCGTTTTGTCTCTGTGATTTATGGGTGGGGTAGGGGATGGGCTAGTCGCCGAATTCGATGCCGAGACCCTTGGCGGTGTGCACCAGGAGGCTGTTGGGGTCCACGAGGTTCTGCGCCCGCACGGCCTCTTCGAGGGAGACGTCCACAATGTCGGGGTGGTGGTAGGCCACCATGCGGCCGTACTTGCCTTCCATCACCAGCTCCATGGCACGCACGCCAAATACCGATGCCAGGATGCGGTCGAAAGCAGTGGGGGTGCCACCACGTTGCAGATGTCCCAGGATGGTGCAGCGGATGTCCTGCTCCACGCCGGCGGCTTTGAGTTCTGCGGCCAGCTGGTTGCCGATGCCGCCCAGCTTGATGTGCTGGTAGCCCACCTCGCCGGTCTGCGTGCCCACAATGGTGCCGCCCTTGGGTTTGGCTCCTTCGGCCACCACGATGATGCAGAAACCATGGCGTTTGACATAGCGCTGCTCGATTTTTTTCTTGATTTCGTTGATGTCGTAGGGTATCTCCGGTATGAGACACACGTCGGCACCGCCGGCTATGGCACTGTGCAGGGCTATCCAGCCGGCCTCGCGGCCCATCACCTCCATGATGAAGACACGGTTGTGGCTGGCCGCAGTGGTCACTAGTTTGTCGATGGCTTCGGTGCAAATCTGCACGGCTGTCTGAAATCCGAAGGTGTAGTCGGTGGAGGAGAGGTCGTTGTCGATCGTCTTGGGCACGCCCACGATGTTGAGTCCCTTTTGGGCAAGGCCGAGGGAGATACGTTGTGAACCGTCGCCGCCGATGTTGATCACGGCATCGACACCCATGTAGCCGAGTTTGCGAATCATCTCGTCGCTGCGGTCCACAGTGGTCCAGCTGCCATCGGGTTGGCGCACGGGCCACTCAAAGGGGCCGCTTTTGTTGGTGGTACCCAAGATGGTGCCGCCCATGACCAGCAGGCCGTGAACGTTTTTCTCGTTCAGCTCCACGATCTCGGTGGGCTCGCGAAGCACACCGTTGAATGACTCAATGCAGCCTATCACCTCCCAATCTTTTTCTTGGGAGGCGCGTTTTACTATACCTCTGATTACGGCATTCAGGCCAGGGCAATCGCCGCCGCCTGTAAGAACCATAACTCTTTTTAATGCCATCTCTTTCTTTTTAATAAATTGATATATATAGGGTTGCGACAAAAGTCATAACCCAAAACAATTTACAAATATACAATTTTTTTTATATATATAATCAAAAAAATTCCTACAGGACATTCGTTTTCTCCAAATTGCCTGTGTCGCATTCCCCGCTCCGTCCCAATAAGGACCCCCGCTTCCGTCCCCTACATCCGTTTCCCTCGCCTCCTAAATGAGTCATCTAGATTATTTTTCTGCAAAGGTTAATTCGCATTTTAACGATAGGAGATAAAT
>DFDY01000046.1 GCA_002368955.1 Bacteroidales bacterium UBA3816 | reverse complement strand
TGCTTGAACACCATTTTCTGCAACGGGCTCTGATAGACACGGCGGGCAACGTGGTGCGTAGCAGACCAGGCCGCCCGTGGAGCGCAACGGCACTTGGCGCCGCAGACTTTGATGTGGACAGCCGTGGCAACATCTACCTGGTGCGCAGTGCCTACGATGAGGACTACGTGTACTGCGACACCTGTTACGGCCATTCGCGCCTCGTCAGCCCCCTTGAGGGTAGCATCGGTGGCATACGCGTACTTGTCGACGGCGTGCATACCATCGACTATACGCTGCCCTACGCCACGGGCCGCTGGAACCTGCAGCTGATGAAGTTCGACCCCCATTTCGACACCCTGCTCGATGCCACCTACGTCATCAGCGAGGCACCCAATATGCCCGACACCATCAGGTACCAAGAGAGCTATATGAGTGTCCGCTCGTTCAATATGCACGGCGACCGACTCTGCATCTGCCTGGGCCTGTGCAAAGACCACGACGGTGCGCCTATCGATCGCAGCGACACGTTGGTCATCCATACCGCCCAGCAGCATTTCCACCTTGCCCAGGATGCCCTGCTGACCTACGACACCGCTCTGATGCCGCAGCAGTTGGTGCAGATGGATTTTCTTTACGCCCGAACCGAAGGCATCCCTGAGGGTGATGTGTCATACGGCAGCATCCTGATGCTCAACACGGCCTTCGATGCCGACTCCAACTCGCTCTTCGTGCTGGGCCAAACCGAAACACGAAACTACGTGATTCCAAGATTTAATCCGCACGTAAGCTATCGCGGTGACAGCCTTGCGATGGCCAACACCTTCTTCTTCCTGCGCCTCAATCCCGACAACGGCGCACTGCTTTCCTATGGGACGGCTGAAAGCGGCTTTGGTTTTCATATGGTAGGCACACCCACCTATGACGGCTACATCAACATAACCGCCAAGGGCAACCGGGTCTTTGCAATGACCAAATACTCAAACAGCATATTCTTTGGCGACACAGCTTTCTATACGGCCAGTTACGGGGTCAATATGGGCGCCGTCACCGCAATGGGATTGGCGCAGTGGGACTATGCCGGGCATCAGGTGGCCTTCTACGATTTCCACGCTCCGAATTACCGTAACAAAACAGGCCCTGTGGTGCTGCACGACAGCTCGCTCTACTTCAGCGGTGTTGCCCTCGAAGGAGCCTCGTTTGGTGACATTGCGTTGCCGTGCTCCAACACCTTCATTGGACGTTATGTCGATAAGGAATTGCTGAGTCCTTACGTCTATGACAACCGCCACGCCGACCAGTACATCACGTGGAATGTCCACAGCGTGAACGACACCATCTACGTCGGCGCAATCAACCGCACAATGGGCCTTTCGGCCACCTCAAGCAGTGGTCTGCCGGTGGAATACCTACTGTCGAACGACACGGTGGCACGCCTCATAAACGGTCCCCAGCTGTGGATTGCCGACAGCGGAACAGTTCGCATCACTGCCATACAGCGTGGCAACACCTACTGGAACGAAGCTCCACCCGTCGAAAAGATTCTCCGCGTGGGACACGTCAAGGGCCGCATCGTGTGGACACAGCCGTTAGAGTTCGTCTATAGCGACACGATCATCCACCTCAATGCCTTCTTTATCCTCGGCGACACCAATATGACCTACTCCTTGCCGGCAAACAACGGCGTGGCCGAACTGACGGGTGCTGGGTCGCATATGCTGCACCTACTCGGCCCCGGCACCGTCGACATCACCGCCGAGGCTTGGCATTACAACCCCGACTCCGAAGACCACAACTTCCACCTAACTCGGACATTGGTGGTACACTCCAAGCCCGTCGACCCCATCGGTATCGACATAGTGCTACCCGACGCGGTGAAAGCCTATCCCAACCCCACCACTGGCAAAGTGACCATCCTTTGTCCTGAGCCCATAGTGACCGCCTGGCTCACCGATATGATGGGCCGCCGCGAGCAAGTGCGCCTCACCCACGACGGCCCCGGACAATACTCTTTGGACCTCACCTCCCGCCCCCAAGCCACCTACCTGCTGACCCTCACCACCGTCGACGGCAAGCAGCACACCGTCCGCCTATTGAAGAAAAGCGATATATATACCCGTTAACTCTCGGTGCACGCCACAAACAACAAAAAAAAATCCCATCCCACATAATATAACAATTAGTAAATGCGTTATTAGTAATAAATCAATTAGCATTATTATCGACAAACCAAATGGAGAGAAGCTTGCGCTCTTTGTCGTGACGATAAAAACAGACTAATAACAAAAAGAACAATATGAATAAATTGTTTGTATTCGGAAAAACGGTTAGCGGCGACGAATTCACCGATCGCGAGGATGAGACCAGAAAACTGGTTTCCAACTTCAAGTACGGCGTGAACACTTTTATCGTTTCGCCCAGAAGGTGGGGAAAAACCTCATTGGTGAAAAAAGCCAAGGAAAAATCCGAAGGTGCACAGTTGAAGGTGGTGTATCTTGATGTGCAGCAGTGTCGTAGTCGAGAGGAGTTCTGTGAACGTTTTGCATCGGCAGTGCTCACGCAAACCTCCGGCAAAGTCGACGAATGGCTAGAGAATGCCCGCGCATTCCTTAGCCGTTTCAGTTTTGGCGTCAATGCTTCACCAGACCCAACTGGCGAAATGAGCGTCAAACTGGATCTGTCGCCTCGCGAACGCTCGATAGAAGACCTGCTGCAACTGCCCGAAAACATAGCCAAAAAGAAAGGCTTACAGGTGGTGGTGTGCATCGACGAGTTCCAACAGATAGGCAACTATGCCGACACATTGAATTTCCAAACCGAACTGCGCTCGATTTGGCAGCATCATGAACGTGTCTCCTATTGCCTGTTCGGCAGTCGCAAGCAAATGATGGAAGCCCTCTTCGACGACACATCGAAACCGTTCTACAAATTCGGCGACATAATCTATCTGCAACGTATTCCAACCGAATACTGGGTGAAATATATCATGGGCAAGTTCGGGCAAGAGAATAAAACTATCACCCGCAAGCAAGCAGAGTGGATAGTGCGGCAAGTGGACGGCAATTCGTCATACGTGCAACAGTTGTCGTGGTATGTTTTCCAACGCACAGGAAAACAAGTAGACGAGGCTTCCTTGTATGAAGCCTTTACAGAACTGGTAGAGCAGTGTGCCGACGTGTTCGAGGCCAAAACGGAAAGCCTAACTGCCTATCAGATGAACTTCCTTCGTGCTGTGGCCGATGGCATCGACAGCGGCCTCTCGTCGGGCAAGACCATACAAAGATACAATCTCGGCTCGTCTGCCAATGTAGCAATCATAAAAAAAACGCTTTTGGAGAAAGACCTGATCATGATGGAAAACAAAAAAACAATCCTCTCCGACCCGATTATGGGTGTGTGGCTGAGGAATGGTTAATGAAAACATCTATACACGCACCAAAACAACACAACTATGGCTAAAGTGGTGTTGAAAGTTGAAAACGAGGTCGCCTCCGCCAGGCTTACCGACCTCTCCGGCCGTTGCGGGGAAGTCCGCCACACCCCAAGCGGATAGCGGAGAACGTGTTTACACCCTTGATTTGTCCTCCCGCCCTCAAGCCACCTACCTCCTCACCCTCTATTACTTCTGGCAATGCTCACCCTTGCCGCCTTCACTGCCAACGCCACCGTGCGTTATGTCTCCATACTGGGAAATGACAACAACAATGGTCTGGCATGGTCAACAGCCAAACGCAATATCGATGGTGCCATGAACGATGCCGCGCAGGGAGATACGGTATTTGTGGCCATTGGGACATACCCCAAGTTCTCGGCCAAAAATGGAGTGCATGTTTTCGGTGGTTTCCTCGGCACAGAGCAGAGCCTTGCCGAGCGTCAGGCATTGCACCACGGATACCTGCAGGACAGTTCATGCACAAGGATTTTTACGGCCTCCCAATCCGAACAATTCCTGACCACCTATTACTCGTGTATAGACTATGAAGAGTCTGCCACCGTGCCAACAGTTATCGACGGCTTGGTGGTGAAGGTGGATAGTGTCTACAACACTTACGCCATCCTGATTTTGGCGCTGCTGGACGGAGACTATCATCTGTCCAACTGCACTCTTGATGGTGAGTATGCTGAAGTGAATGCTGTTTACGGATGGAGCTATATGGAAAAGGCCAGTTATGGGTACTCTACCACCGCTTCTGGCAGCGGATTCTATGTATATGATTGCGCGATAAGACACTGCTTCAGAGGGGGCTTACTCTCTTATGGGTCCCACACGAACAACTGCATATTCGAGTACAACGACCGACCGATAGAATCACGCCAATTGAACGGCTACACCCCATATGGGCTTATTACTATAGAGGACTGTCTGTTCCAGAACAATCGCCGTGAAGTGGGTCAGGTTAACAATGGTTATGATTTGGGATTGCTCCTACTCTATTCAAATGTGGATATGAAACGTTGCATCATCCGCAACAACGAGATTGTGGTCCTGAATGACAATAATATTCAGAGCGCAGCCATCATCGCATGCAGCCACCGATGCCGCATAACAGACTGACTGTTGGCTAACAACAGCATCAGGGCTTCCAGAACTCGCCCCAACATCATCTACCTGCGTCAGGGATACAATATCCTTCAAAACAACACCATCGCCAACAATCTGTTGTGGGATTCGGCCAGCCACGTTCCTTCACGTCTTCTGCGAACAGATGGTAGCATCAACCTCTACAACAATCTTTTCTGGGGCAATACTGGACACAGTCAATTCTTCCATGGCTTTAATTCTTCGATAGACAACGTGATGTTCAATGCCATGCAAGACACCCTGTTGGGGCAGACTGGCAATTTCAGGCTCGACCTAGACAGCATCGGCCCTCTCTTTGTGGGTCCTACCACCTTTGCTGGGGCATGTTTTGACGCTGACAGCATGCAACAAGTGCTGACGGCCGACTGGCATCTGTCATCCGGCTCATCGTGTGTCAATGCCGGACATCCCTACCATGTGTCGCTGCCTTATCAGTCAACCACTGACTTGGATGGACTGAACCGTGTTTCTGGCGGTCACATCGACATAGGATGCTATGAATTCCCCGAGGCCGATGCCGAACAGCATATCGTCTGGGGGCAGTCGTTGGATGCCTACCGCAGTGCAGGACAGTTGTCCTTGACTGCCACGGCAACAAGTGGGCTGCCCGTTTCCTATAGTTCGTCAAACTCCAACGTTGCTACGGTTCATGGGGACACCCTGCTGTTTGTTGCCTCTGGACGTTGTACAATTACCGCCACTCAAAGCGGAGACAGCATTTGGTTGCCGGCACCCAGCATCAGTAGGACGTTGACGGTATATGGCGACACCATTATGGTTCACGATACCATATGGGCAACCGACACCCTGACTGTTTATGATACGGTGACCGTTCAGGTATTCGACACCATAACCGTATATGATACTATTGTGGTGTTCGACACCGTTACCATCTACGACACCGTGCAAGTGTCCATTGAGAATGTTGACGACCACTCGCAGCCTTGGACAGTAAATGTGGAGGATGAATACATCGTTGTATGTGGTGCCGCGGGCGAAACCATCCGCATATTTGACGCATTGGGGCGGCAACTGTATATCCAGCCTGCTGCCTCTGAGGCCGTCCGCTTCCGTATGCCGTCCTCGGGGGTTTATCTAATCAAGGTGGGCAGTTCACCTGCCAAGAAAGTGACAATAATACGATAGCAGCGCCAGACAGGTGACAGCCTTTTGAAAACAATCCATACTAAAAAAGGAGGGTGCCAGCATGGGCACCCTCCTTTTTTGTATGGAAAAATGCAGCTCACCGTTTGATGAGGTCGGTGGTGCCTTGTGAGTTTTGGAGGGTGACAGTGG
>DFDY01000087.1:33355-34090 GCA_002368955.1 Bacteroidales bacterium UBA3816 | reverse complement strand
TTGGCAAATCATTAAAGACGAACTCATCATCCCCTTCGTGGACCTGAAGACCGAGTACTACGACCTCGGTCTGGTCAAACGCGACGAGACCCGCGACCAAATTACCGTCGAAGCCGCTGAGGCCACCAAGAAGTATGGCGTCGCCGTCAAGTGCGCCACCATCACCCCCAACCTCAAACGCATGGACGAGTACAAGCTCCACGAGATGTGGAAGTCGCCCAACGGCACCATCCGCTCCATCCTGGACGGCACCGTCTTCCGCACCCCCATCACCATCCCCAGCATCCACCCCGTGGTCAAGAACTGGGAGGCCCCCATCACCATCGCCCGTCATGCCTACGGCGACGTGTACAAGAGTGTTGAAATCCGTGCCAACGAACCCGGCGTAGCCAAACTGGTCTTCGACGGCGAGAACGGCCAGCACGAAGAGGTGGTCATCCACAACTTCAAGGGTGCCGGCGTCATCCAGGGCATGCACAACCTCGACAAGTCCATCCGCTCCTTCGCCCACAGCTGCTTCAAATTCGCCATCGACACCAAGAAGAGCCTCTGGTTCTCCACCAAGGACACCATCTCCAAGAAGTACGATGCCCAGTTCCGCATCATCTTTGAGGAGGTCTTCGAGGAATACAAGGCCAAGTTTGAAGAGCTCGGCATCGAGTACTTCTACACCCTCATCGACGACGCCGTTGCCCGCGTCATCCGCAGCAAGGGCGGCTTCATCTGGGCCTGCAA
>DFDY01000087.1:210-33306 GCA_002368955.1 Bacteroidales bacterium UBA3816 | reverse complement strand
TGCAAGAACTACGACGGCGACGTCATGTCCGACATGGTGTCCACCGCCTTCGGCTCTCTGGCCATGATGACCTCTGTCCTCGTCAGCCCCGACGGCAAATACGAGTTCGAGGCTGCCCACGGCACCGTCACCCGCCACTACTACAAGTATATGGAAGACCACCAGATGACCTCCACCAACCCCATGGCCACCATCTTCGCCTGGAGCGGCGCCCTGCGCAAACGTGGTGAGATGGACGGCATCAACGAACTGGTCAACTTCGCCGACCAACTCGAAGGGGCCTGCTTCGACACCCTCAACGAAGGCATCTGCACCAAGGACCTCGCCGGCCTCATGGAGGGTATCACCCCCAAGAGCGTCAACAGCGACGTCTTCATCAAGGAAATCCGCACCCGCCTCGAGAAACGCCTTGCCTAATCGCACCGATTACTGCAAAGCATATCATACTGAAAGAGGAGACCAAGTGGCCTCCTCTTTTTCATTTAGCTCTAACATCTTTTCTCTAAACGGCAGAGCCACCGCTCGTTTAGAAATGATAATTTCCTGATGAACGTTATAGCCCAAATTGGGGGGTGAAGAGCATCATTGAGGCGGTGGAGCATGCCCAACATTACGGAATAATATAGACTCCAAACCGACTGACGAGAACAGCACGTTTTCGACAAGCCGAATGTTGACAAGCTTGCTTGTATGCTGAGGCGAGAAAACTTCTGTCTTAATGAAACAATCGTCTACCGCTAACGAAGGTCTACACTGAGCCCAACGCTCATACGCTTCACACCCGTTCCTTCCCCGCTATCCGACCGAATAATAAACGGGTAAAGATGGAAGATATACTGAGAGGGAAGTGGGGGGGAAGTGGGGGAATAGCAGACCTATGGACAGCAAAAGGGAAACAGTGGAGCAGGCCACCTCATTTCTCGTAGAAATGCATCTCGGTAAGGTACTGGTAAACGGGTTCCGGCACAAGGTAGCGCACATCCTTGCCGGCACGGATTTGCGAGCGGATATAGGTGGAAGAGAGGTCCATAGTGGGCACTTGTACCATGGTGACGTGGGGGTGGTCGCTGAACTTGCAGTTTTCGGACCCTGGGCGCGGGTAGCAGTAGATGTGGTAGTGCTGCAGGATATACTCCCAGTTGCGCCACCGCTCAAAGGTAGCCAGATTGTCGGAGCCCATGATGAGGCAGAACTCCTTGTCGCGGTATTGCTCGCCCAGATGGGCCAGGGTGAGCACCGTGTAGCTGGGTTTGGGCAGGTGGAATTCGGCATCGCAGGCCCGCAGCTGGTAGTCGTCGGTAATGGCACGGCGGACCATCTCCAGCCGCTGGTAGTCGTCCAGCAAGGTCTTGCGCTCCTTGAGGGGGTTCTGTGGCGAGACCACAAACCATACCTCGTCTAGGTTGCTGTTCTGCAACACCTCATGCGCAATAACCAAATGCCCTATGTGGACAGGGTTGAACGAACCGAAAAAGAGACCTATCTTCCGCATGGCGAGAATGCTACCGCTGAGGGAGACAGCACGGGATTAATAATACTTATAGCGGCTGATGACCTTGATGTGGCGGAGCTTGTTGCCCTTGAAGGTGTAGATTTCGCCCACCTCGGCAGCACCGGCAATGACCTTGAGCACATTGATTTCGGAAGTGTAGGACTTAGGGTAGCTCTTGAAGATGACCTTGAAGACCTCCTCCTTGGTCATGCCCACCTTGATGCCGTTGTCGAGCACCACGGCGGTGTCGGTAATCTTGGCGGAGACCATCTCCAGGTTCTTGGTCCAGATGCTGCGATACCAGTTGATGTTGGAGCCGTCGAGGCGCGAGAGGGTGTTGACGGCCACCGTCATGGTGTCGTAAAAACTCTTGTAGCCGCTCTCGCGATACCAGAGGAGCTGGCTGTTGGTGATATACTGCTCGACCGTGCTCCATTTGCCGAACGGATAGATGGGATAGTCGGCCAAGGAGAACACCGTCATGGTGTCGGCATAGACTTTCACGTCCTTCACCTGATACTCGGGACGGGCATAGGCCAACATACGCACCGCTTTGGCACGCGAACTAACCTGCTGAGCATTAACGGAAAGCGCAGTAAAGAGCAAAACAGCTACAAGGATATATTTCTTCATAATCTTCCAATAATTTCAAAATGCAAAAATACGCATTTTTTAAGACATAACGCAAAAAAAGATGCTTTATTGTAAAAAAAGGAGGAGAAAACATCTGGCTGATGCCATCCAGAACAAATGAAAGACGGCCCCGCCGCTTCAATGCTAGGCGGAGGGGCCGTTGTTGGGAAGGTGTCGGTGCAGGGCTGCTTACTCCCTCTTGCCGGAGAGAACCAACTGCTGGTCGACATCGGCTGGCGGGGCCACGATGTCGGCCGTATGCACCTCGGTTTGGACACCGCTGATGTCAAATGTCAGCGTGGCTCCATCCGCGCGCACATCCATGGTGACAGGCGCACCCATCACCAGCGGCAGATTGACAGCATCGTGCCCGGCGGGGAAACCGCACAGCAGCGGGATGTTGTACTTCAGCAGATAGGGGCGCAGCATGGCCTCTACGCTTCCATAGGTGAACTCGGTGCCACAGTCGGTGAACTCGCCCAGCACCACCCCTTTGCAGCGCGAGAGCACACCGTTCATGGCCAAGATGTTGAACTGGCGGTCGATGTTGTGCATCGACTCCTCCACCTCCTCGATAAAGAGGATGATGTCGTGGCCCAGGGTGGCATCGGCACGGGTGCCCAGATTGGGCACGAAGGTGCATAGATTGCCGCCCACCAAAATGCCGGAGGCACGGCCCTCGATATTCTGCGGGTGGGCAGGCAGCTCGTAGCGGGGGACCTGCCCCATCAGCAAGTCGCGCAGGAGGGTGCTGGTCTCGTCGGTGCCGCCCTGCGCCAGGAAGGAGCTCATCGTGCCGTGGATGCTCATCACGTCGGCACGGGTCCACAGGCCGTGGAGGGTGGAGATGTCGCTGAAGCCCACAATCCACTTAGGACTGGCGGCCAGCTCTTGCAACGACAGGTGGTCGATAAGCTGAATGGAGCCGTAGCCGCCACGGTTGCAGATAATGGCCTTGACCCCGGGGGCGCGCAGGGCCCAGCGGATGTCGCTGAGGCGTTCCTCCACGGTTCCGGCATAACGGCCGGCCTCCACCTTGCCCACATTGGGGCCTATCACCGGCACCAGACCCCAGCCGCGCAGCACCTCGGCGGTCTTCTCCACATTCTCCATGGGGGTGAAATAAGAGGGGGAGATCAGGGCCACCGTGTCGCCAGGCCTGAGGTAGTCGGGCTTCACAGGGTTCAGATAGATGCCGCTGCCCTCGGGCATCACGCGCACAACGTCCTCCTTGGTGCAGGAGGTCAAAGACAACAGGCCGCTAATTGTCAGGATGGCGGCCATCATCCATGGTTTTCTTGGAATCATACTATACTAATTTTAAGAAGTTTCGGTATTGGGGTTATATTAAATCTCGTTTCAATTTTTGTGCAAAGATACAGGGTTTATTTCAAGTGCCAAAATAAAACATCTGCCATGGGCCTCTGTTTCCTATACGTTTCAACGATTGTATTATGATTGCAGCAACCAATCTACTACATTCAGTTTTCTGATTCCGTCATATACAGGGTTAAAGTCGTTGTCTGTTGTCAGCAAATATTTTGGATTGAAGTCTTTGATGGCCCTGAGCGAAGCTAGTTCTCGTTCCAATGTTTCGGGATTTTCTGTTGTCCAAGTCACCTGATAATAAGATGTGTAACCACTGTCATCAATGGCCACAAAATCCACTTCGAGGTTGTTGCGTTTTCCGATGAAAACGTCCTTGTTCCGTCGCACCAATTCCAAATACACCATATTTTCCAGCCAATGGGAACGGTCTTTGAGTATTCCTTTCTTCAGTCGCACTTTTGCGAAACAGGGGTCGACAACATAGTATTTGTTAATCGTCTGTAGCAGTCCTTTGCCTTTTATCTCGAATCGTGGAACCTTGTATATCAAATATGCCTCGCTCATTGCGTCGAGGTATTTGGCCACTGTTTCTTTGTCAACCACCGTGCCCTGCGAACGGAGCGTGTCAGATATGGAACGAGGAGACACATACGACCCCACCGAGTCGAAAATAAAATCAAGAATTTTGTTGAAATCGTGCTTGTTGGTAATGTTGAGACGTTTGAAGATGTCCTTCTCGACTATTGTCTTTAATATACTATCAGCAAATAGGTCAGCCTGTTTTTCTCCTATAACGAGTTGCTTAACATACTCAGGAATACCGCCGTAGTATATATAATTCGCCAAAATTTCCATTTTTGTTAAGTTTGGCGATTTTGATATTGTAAAATTATAGTATTCAGAAAACTGTAGGGGAAGAAGGTTGATTTCCACATAACGTCCAGTCAGCAAAGTGGCCAACTCGCCAGAGAGCATATAGGCGTTAGAACCTGTGATGTAGACATCCACATTGGGCTTGATATAGAGACTGTCGATTAACCGTTGAAACTCTTTGATGTTCTGAACCTCATCTAAAAAGATATAGTTTGGTGCGTTTTCGACCAGTAGCCCCTTGATATGCGTGTGTATCTGATAGATGTCGCCAATAGCCAATGTGTCAAGATCTTCAAAATTGTAGAATTGTATCTGTTCCTTTTGCACTCCATTGTTTATCAGTTCATCGGCGAACATCATCAGCAATGTCGATTTCCCGCAACGACGCACTCCAGAAATTACCTTTATAATATTTTGGTCTTTCAAGCTTTGCAATTGCAACATATATTGCTTACGATATATCAAATCCTGTTTTTGCATTTTTTACTTATTGTATAGATTCCATCATGCTTATTCTTATTACAATCTTTTGTCTATTTTCCAGGTGCAAATATACGAAGTTTATTTCAAATGTCAAAGTTACAGGCTAACGCATCGCATTTACACATCCACACATTCTTGTTTATAGTTCTTCGTCTTTGGGTTGTTTCTTTCGTGTCAGGGCGAGGAAGCAGGAGTTGCGATATAGGGTATTGGGGTTGTCTTTCATTTTTTCTATTAGGTGGCAAAATCGTAGTTAGCGCATTCTGTTGTTGTCACTCTTGTATATTTCACAATAAAATGTTGTACATCTCTTGTTAATTTTATTCTTGTATATATTTGTTACTCTATCGTTTATATTGGTTTTCTTGTTTCTTTTCTGTTGTTTGTCTTGTTATTTTTTCCTCTTTACAAGACCCCATTGCCTAATATCCTTGTCATAGTATATTACGCCTTTTCTTTTTAAAGAAGACAGGAGGTTGGTTATCTTATCTTTCTTCTGTTGCTCTTTAAGCACAGAGGATAGTTTGTCATACAGAAGGCCCTCTATTGCCTCTCGGTTGGCGTGTTTGAATTTAGTCATGTACTTTACAATAAGATCCCTGAAATAATTGTCATCAAAACTGCTGTTTTGAATATATTGTTGCTTCAGATTTGCTGTATCCAACGGCTCGACTGTTGTAGCGGAAAGATAAAAATTAGGCTTTCTCCCTTCAATAAGACTACGTTTCCTAAGCCACTTTATCTCCTCGTCACATATGGGATGATGCTTCTGTACCTTGTCCAATAGCATTATGTCATGTAAGGAAAGCGATGGATTCTTTGTCAGTATCTGAGCGAATGCTTCGTTGATTACTTTTCCGATGACCTCTACACGCACCATCCCATTTGTAAGGTCATATTCTGGCATAGGGAACATTCGTTGACGTTGTTTCTCGAACAGCTTTTTGATTCCGCCACCTTCCGTCTCCACCATATTAACATTGCGCATGGCTTGGACAAGGAAGGGATTGCGGTAAATAGATTCCGGACAGTCACTATTGACGACACTCTCTATAGAGTCTGGTATAAATTGTCCATAATTACGGAATATCAATTTCTCATTGTCAATCTCAACAACTTCTATGCGGGCACCTTTGCTGTAGTCTTGATGTGCAATGCAGTTGTTCAACGGTTCACGTATGGTAAATATGTCGTATCGCAACATCTCTTCAGGGAAGAGCGTATCATTTCGGACATAGCGGTACTTGACATTACGGATTTTGGCACGAACTTGATCGACAGCGAGTAGCATCGGTATATTGAAAATTTCATAGTCGATATTCTCGTTTTGGTTGTTTTTCAACGACCACCTAATTTGGCACACGGCAGGATTAAGCAAATGTGCCGCCTCTTCGTTTCCAAGAATAATCAATGCAGTACGGGTTATCCGGCCTTTAATCGTAAAGTGAGCTTTGTTCAGAAACGTCAAGTCATCCCATATGTCAACATCATTGGCCTTCAACGGATAACGTTTTTTAAATTCGATGCGAGCTTTCGAAATGGCTTCGGGGTTTAGGTCTTCAAGAGTTGCCTCCTCCATTACTCCGGCCGACCAGTCAAAAGGAAGTTCAATTTCTGACAAGATGGCATCCCTTCGCTCTGGGGTTAGCTCAACCAAAGAATCTTCAATACGTTGCCAAGCCTTACGATGGGCATACACAGGGAGTTTTGGCATGTGTTTAGGTATGTTAATAATCCACACACGCTTGCCTGTATCCGAAGTGATGTGTTCGTCAATAGAAAGACCTTCTGTCGAAATGTTTGTACAATGCTCTCGGATAGTCAATGTCGCCGACTGAGCTGTGTAGTTAAATGGGTTGATGCCGACAATCTCTAGGGTTTTGTCCATAACGCCCAAAACCAGACTACCACCGTTCATATTGGCAATAGCTGAAACATAGGAAATGACATCATCTTTCTCATTCCCAAGTAATGAGTTTTTTAAGTTTTTATACTCCTTCCATTCACAACGAGAGTTCTCCTGAGGAAAGAATTGTTTCAAATAATCACTCAATTCAGCTTCAGTCATTTTGCTTTATTATTTTACTTGTTAGTTTTCTTCGTGTGCAAAGATACGGGTTTTATTTCAAATGTCAGTCATTTATAATAGCGCATTGCTCACTTTTTTATGTCTTTTCTGCGGTGTTGTCGGCCGAGCCGACGGCACACCACGTGGCCTACGGCTCACACATTCGCACATTCAAAAAGATTCCCGCATTCACGAATTCCCTTATTCAAATATTCAATCATTATACTAATTCTGTTACGGTGCATAGGCACATTCACTAACTATCTTTTCCTTCTAGCATATCCGAGTCATTAACGTTATGTTGAGTTACTCTGCGAATAAAACATTGTTAATTATCAATACAATAATTATCATTAGGATTTACTCTGCAAATACAATATTGTTTATTATCAACACAATAATCATCACCGGGAATTACTCTGCAAATAAAACATTGTTGATTATCAACACAGTAATCATCACTAGGATTTACTTTGCAAATAAAACTCTATGCATAGTATGGAAGTGCAGTACTTTCAATAATTCGTATTATATCTCCAGCCAATTTTAGCGATTCCTCTTCTGTCATTTTCCTTACCTCGTCTTTTGCGACATAGTGATTGTAAACTTGCCAAGCAATCAGTACAGTGACAGCACCGATAAGTATGGTTACAATTATTGAGAACGCACTCATAATAGCATTTCCATTATCATACTCAAGTTTGCAGGAAGACCAAAATGCAATGATGCCAATAACTATTGCTAATAAACTAATAACAAGAGCAAGAGTGCTGATTATTAAACTCCCATTGTTGTTTCTTTTCATTTTCAAAGATTTTATGTGAGTATATCAAGTATGTCTGTCGTGTTCCCATTCTATTCCTTTAACTATTGAAAGAGCATTTTCAATACTTTTTTGTATGTTTTTTTGTGAATTTTCGAACAAAACATCAGGTTGTAAAATATTTTGTTTAATTGTTGATAATGAGAATGCTTCGTTTATACGGATATTCTCTGTCGTGATGGCTATTGTTAACATGTTGCTAAACCTTATTGTCTTTCAAAATAATGATGATTTAATTCGGCTGGAAAATAATTCTTTCGTTTTATCCAGACAAAGCCATCGCCCTTTGTTATTACGGCGACGTCAACAGGCCCTCCTACACTTTCTTCGTCAGTTGTAATATGTCGTTTAAGACAAGTCATTCGAACAAGGCTCTCTGCCATATCCGCTAAATCTTCTTTTGACAAAAAAGCAACAGTGTCAAGAAGTTTATTGGTGTAGTTTTGGGAAATAAAGTTGTTAGTATCCCTAATGAAAAAATCAGCTTGTTCATTAGTATTCAGATTATTTAATGCTGTTAATATTTCAGCTGGTGCGCCGGATGTGCGTAAAACATTAACAACACTATTTCTGAAGTCATTGAACGCATTTTTTAAGTTAAGATTGATAGCATCTCGTAGTTTTTGGTCGATACCTCTAACCACAGTATTTGCAACATCCGTTTGAGCAAAGGGTACAACACATGCGTAATTATCATTTGAGACTTCATATTTATCAAGTTTGACATATTTTATGAGTCCATCCATAGCTAGCGTAACCTCATACTGATAATATGAGGGAAACAATTCTTCTTCCCCATAGCCCCAAAAAACCAGACCTGTTTGTGAAAGATATACAGGGGTGTCTGCTATGATAATATTAAACAATGCATCAATGAAGATTTGTTTAAAGTTTTGGGGACAGGCTTGATCCTGTAATATATCGGATAACAAGTTGTCAATAATATCTCCTGCATATTCAATTAGTTGGTTCTTTTTGTAGTTTTTTAAAACAGAAGTTCTGTTGTGTTTGGTATAATCCTTTGATAGCTTTGACAGAAATGGAATAATCTCTGCAAAGATGTTTTGAGAATTGATATCTGCTCCTTTTTCCCCCAATCTATTTTTTGCAGTATCAACAGATTCGTTTTTTAGCTTTTGAATAATAAATGCGAGTGCTCCTTTTTGATCCGTAACAGGTATTTGAGGTAAAACAACTTCTTTTACATATTTCAAAAAGCTATTGATATATTGAGATAGTTTTGGGAATGAGTTGTCTTTTAAATAGCTATCTCGATATGTTTTAATTATCACTTCCCACGGTACACCATAGAAATCCAAATTGTTATAGATGGCAATACCAACAGGATGTTTTTTTGATAGTTCAAATAACTTATTTGTGTTGTTCGTTATTTTTCTAGTCTCGTTTGTGGTGTATGTTGCTGCACTGTCTGCAGCAAAAGCAACACCTCGTCTATTTAATGTTCCAACAATTGCGGTCATCTACTTTTTAGTTTAGTTAATAAATTATGTATAGCGGATTGAGCTTTGTGCTCAATGGTGCGCATATATTGTTCCATATAATTCCAGTCAGGAGTACCGTTTGCTGTTTGCGGTAGTGGTATGGTGAAATCGGTTTTCATATGGCGATTCAATTCGTCTTGAAATGCTTTGTAATGCAACCGACCTTCTCTAAATATCATTGTGGCAATAAAGTGTTTGCTATAGTCAGACATTGGATGTTTTGGAATAAGTACATTTACATTCTGACTGGTATAGAAAGGCTTATCCTGAATAAAGCAAGATCCTAAATATTCGCCTCCCAATGAGACGGTCATACAGCCAGCCTCATAGGGCGTTATTTCATCAATTCTATCAATGTAGTCGGTAACACCATTATTTGCATTAGCTCTGCCTACGAAATTAACTGATGGTTCATTGTTGGTCATCTTTATTCGGTCCAGCTTGTTGCCACTATCAATGGTAAATAACGAAGTATCATATAGGTGGAATCTCCGCCAATTTGAGGTGTCAATTTCCGATTTGCTTCCCCCAATAATACTTTCTATCTTTTGAATATGGTTAATTGCACGTTTATTTATGGATTGCATATAACTATCCATATATTCCCAATTCGGATGATTCTTAGATATTACTGGGAGTTTTATTATTAATTCTGTGGCAATATCACGACGAAACTTATTCCCGTAATCGAAGCCTTTTGCTATAGCAGTTTTCCGAAAGATTGAAACGAAAAACTGTAATCTTTTGGAATTCCATTCGTGAGCATGTTCTCCAATAGGATATAATCCTTGAACATGTGGGTAACCTATGAAATCTTTGTCCTGATAGAAAATCGTATTTGCATCAACAGTATCACTAAAAGTAACCATATTCCCAGTTTCGGTTGGGGGCAATGAACTATATCCACCAATACCATTGTTATATGCCGAATTAACAACAACCGGGGTGTCTCCTTCGTCCAACAATTGTGCGTTGGTTAATTTATATGCTTTAGTCGGATGAATATCAAACAACTCACCAACTTTATATTCTTGCCAATGATCAGTGCAAACTTTGCTCATGCTTGCTATCCTTTTATTGTAATGGTTATATCATCACCCAATGTAACAATATTGCTGCTATACATCATACGTTGGAGTAATTTGTTTTCAAATTCTTTGGAATCGATACCTCGTTTATACAACTCATATTCCATCATTGTCTTGACAAAATCCTCTTCAGATATTTCAAAAGGTTTTTCTGGTAATTGGTACGACAAATGATCCTTTGATGGATGGATAACTTGTCTCGTATGGTAGCAGTCATCTTCTCCATTTTGAATGGCACGAATCCAATAATCCTCTTTCTCGGGCCAACGGTTCTTTATATCTTGGCGGCCTTGGTTCTTTACAGTCTCCAAACCATCATCTTCAATGTAATAGCCAACAATATCACGACCATTCTGCTTATTACCAGCGATGAAAACAAACGCAGATGTTGTTACGCCTTGACCAAAAAATAAATTTTCCGGTAGCTTTACAATAGTGGTGAGAGTATGGTCTTTCAATAGTTTGTTTCCAAATACCTTGTCAGGCATATCCTTTTCCAATTTCTTGTCAGGCAGGATAAATGCACATTTTGTTCCTTTGGGTACAGAGTCCAAAACATTCTTAACTATTTTAAGACAACCATATTTCCGTTCAAATGGAGGATTCATCAACACCTTCGTAATGTTCTTTGATTTTATCCAATCGCAAGCCTCTTTTGTTCTGGAATCCAGTTGCTCAAGATTTGTTTTTCCGTCTTTATGAATGAGCATGTTGGCACAAGCAAGGGCATAAATCTCTCTGTCCCATTCAATGCCAAACAATTGCTCTCGTTTAATTTGCTTAGACTCATGGGTGTTTACGCCACCAACTTCCTTGATCATATTGCACATGGACTTGACGAGAAACGCCCCAGACCCGCAAGCCGCATCTAATACTCTATCATCTTTATTTACATCAATTAGACGGTATAAAAAAGAGGTAATATGGTCGGGGGTAAAGACTTGTCCTGATTCCGTTTTCTTTTTATATCGGTTGAACTCATTGAAGAAAATACCCATTACATCCTCTCCATTCCAATAATCGGAGTTGACGCATACAGAAATAGCAGATACCCATTCAATGAAATTGGCGATGGCTGTCGGATTATTCGGGTTGTTCATTTTTATCTCCGAATACACTTCTGTAAGTAGCTCCAACTTGGCATTTAAACGCTTGTCCTCTTCTAAATTATGCACAAGAGTGTCCAAAATAGACGTTTGCATAACCTTAAATGACATATTAGTGTCCAAGACTGCTCCATATCGTTTGGCAACTAAGGCACATGCCGTAAAGATCATTCGATGGTATAGATTCTTTATGCCAAAATCTATATGCAAAGTGTCATTAATCTTTTTTGTAAGCCTATATATTTCCTGTTTGTCAATCTTTTGTTGCGAATAGAGGCGTTTATAATAATCCTTGTGTTGTAAAGTTGTTGCAACGCCTGTTATTTCCTGTTCATTCTTGAAGACCCGAATATCAGCCCCATTATAAAGGATTCCTACTACTTTCGTGTATCGAGACCTTACTATCGCGATATTTTTCAATAATTCATTCTCCCATTTTTGCTTGGAAAGGTCTTCTTTTTCTGATTTTGTTTCAAGAACAATTGCAACGCTTCCTTTATCATCAGGAAAATACCATCCATCTGGTTTATTATTATTTCCACGGAATCCTAATTGATTAAATGTCGTCAACTGTCCAGTTCCTTGTTTGACATTAGTCTCTTTATCATCAAAGCCGAGGATTTTTTTTGCTTCGTCTCTTACAGAATCTTCAGTTCTCATTGGTGTGTTATTTATATCATTTTACATTTCCCTTTTCGAAAATGTCATAAACTTACAGGCACAAGACCTAATTTGTTAATGCTTTCGTTGGCTTTTTGCAATGCCTCGTGGACTTCGAGGACTTCTGTATAGTCCCAGTATTTGATTTCGTTGTTAACCCCAGGAAGCACCTCTACCTCTTTTCTGATTTTCTCAAGTTGCTCTGTATCCGAGACAGCAACAATACCTTGCACTGCTTTATTATTTTTTGCCTTCATAAGATTAAGAATGAGGCTGTCGATAGAGCCGGAGGTTTGCACTTCAAAGACGTAGATGATTCTTCCCATATTGCCAATAGAAACTTCCCAAACAGCATCAACTTTAGCACCATTGGCAACTTTGACTTCTGTTGTAGCTTTGAAACCCAAGCATTCGCCAATGTCTTTGATTTTGTCGCGTATGTCGTTGTGGACGAAACCAGACTCTTTCTTAGTTTTAGGTACCTCCATTGCTTCCACTGTCACGGGTTCGTCAATATCTTTCTGTACTTCCTGCCAAATAAAGTAGTCAAGAGCAATCAAGTTCTCCAAATCATTGTAGCCTTTTTGTTTGGCTAAACGTAGCATATTCTTCCCGCATTCCGACAGATATGCATACATTTTACCATCCATAGCGGAGTCGTATTTGGGTGTATTGGGAACCTCAAGAATGGTGAAACCTGTTTTGGTTTTGCTGTTCCATAGAATACATTCGTTCGGAAATGATTTATTTAATATTTCGCTCATAATAGCTGGGCCAATACCTTTAACTTTCTGGCGGAACTCATCCCATCGTTTGGCAAGTGAGTCTTTGCCATAAAGCAGATTGGCAAATTGAGCGCGTATTAATTCTATGCCATTGGTTTCAATTAGGTTGTCTATCTTATAATGCTTATTACCCCACATACCCATTGCCCATAAAGGGGAGAGCAGGCTAAAAACATCCTCTGCTGTCATCTTCAAAAGACGTACTTTGTTATACTTCTGCATTTCCTCGGCGTGAACCTTGCGTTCCGCCAATTCATCAGCTGACTTTTCTTGATGAGCCGATTGTTGTTGATGATATCGCTCTAGATATGTGATGAATTTCTGTTCGTTCATAGTAATATTTTTGATTCAAATGTTTACGCTTCTTTCAACTCACCAAAATGAAATTTATAAACAAGATGATTGTTAAGGTGTACTTGCATGTTGGAAAGAAATAAAACAACAGCATTAAAGGTATCAAAAAGATAATATCCCAATGGAGTTATTTCCCCATTATCATAGATATCGCAGACCTTGAGCCAATAACGAATAGAAGAGTCCATATTTTTGATGACGGCAAGGCAAATCGCCGCATCGGGAGCATTGAAATCGCGTTTCTGCATAACAAAATCATATCCTTTCTTGAACCATAACGACTTGCAAGCAAAGGATTCATGTCCAGAAAAGCTGTAGTTTGCCATTACAATTTTGTACTTTAATTTTAAAATGCAAAATTACGTTTTTTTGGCGGAATGGCAAAATTTAATTTCTGAGCGGGAAGTCGGTGCTAACGGACTGGCGAGACACTTCTGTAGGAAGCCGCCAGTTTTGTCGACAAAAGGTCAAAGAAAGATCTCTGAATGGTCGTTGACCTATTGACTGAAAATCAGGTTGCGACAGTGTCTTTCCTTTACTCTTCCCTTACTCTTTTCTGGGCTTGTTCTTTTGCTGTGGGGGATTGGTGCGAAGGATGAGGGCGAAATGCTACTTCTCTCGCACATGTTTGCCGCTCATATGCTCTACCCGCAGTTGGAGCACCAGGGCACGCGGAGCGTTCTTGCGCATGTCGTTCTCTAGGTCATAGCCCTGGGGGAAATATTTGGCTCCGAGCTTCCGCAAGAGGTTATCTGATTCGACAGGGTCTTCCACGACTCGGATGCGGCCAAAGCAGATGACGCTATCGAAATGATACCACCAGTCGCCGGGTTCTTTCTTGCCCTCACTAAGGACGCAGAATGAGACTTTGTCGCACGAGCGTATGGCATCGAGCTTGTGTCCCTCTTGGCGCAATGGAAATAAAGGCAGCCATCGTCGTAGAGGAAATCGAGTGGCACAGTATAAGGGTAGCCGCCATCGCCTTGCACGCCAAGCACGCCGCGAGGGGCCGACCGAAGAAGGTCGACACACTCATGGTCTGCCATCTGCTGTTTGAACCTCCGCATCGGGCGAAAGGCTTCTTTCTGTCTTGTCTGCTGAACACAATTGCTCATCCTTTCTTGCAGTTCACGGTTGTCTTCCAGCAGGTTCCATATGGAATCCTCGCTGAGCACTCCACGTTTCAAATCACTGCTGAGCCGGCCAGCCTCGTCAGCTTCGCGGTCGGCTATCCAGTCGGGACTTCCCAGGTAGGCATTGAGGATTTCCAAGTCGCCTTGGGCTGAGAGATATTGCTCCAGAACCTGGTCCATCATCCGCATGGCGGCCTCGGCGCGGTTGAGCCGCTGCTCCATCTGCGTGATTCTTGATTCTATTGTTTTTTCTTGTTTGGCCATGAAATCGTTCGTTTTATACAAAAAAAGAAGTTGTCTTTGCGATTTGCAAAGATATGCAAATTATTTCAAATGTCAGACTTTCAAACGGCACGTTGTTGCATTAAACATAGTAATTGAGAATTGGGAATTGAGAATTGAGAATGGGAAATTGAGAATGGGGAATTGAGAATGGAGAATTGAGAATGGAGAATGGAGAATGGGGAATTGAGAATGGAGAATGGGGAATGGGGAATTGAGAATGGAGAATTGGGAATTGAGAATTGGGAATTGAGAATTGGGAATGGCTTCTGCAAATATGTTTTGAGAGCGCAATATTTTCCGCTGCGCTAGTGAATACATTCACTTGATGTATTCTTCACTCCGGCATGCTAAGATGTATTGACTCGGTACACACCACACTACGTGTACCTAACTTCTCAGAGACGGTGCTTGGTCTCGGCAAAGTAAGCGAGCTTTCTTTGCGCTCAACTTCCGCAACATCATTAAGATTCAGTCTCTTTGAGGCTGTTGTGGAATCAGGAATGCAACAGGCCGGTGCACTGATGGTCGCTATAGTCGCGTCACTTCGAGACGCTGTATAGGTCTGTGACGCTGCCCCCCACACTGCGCCTATCGGCTTGTGCGGGGTTATTAAGATTCAGCCTCCCCGAGGCTGTTAAGGTCTCGGCAAAGTAAGCAGGCTTTCTTTGCGCTCAACTATCGCAACATCATTAAGATTCAGCCTCTTTGAGGCTGTTGTGGAATCAGGAATGCAACAGGCCGGCGCACTGATGGTCGCTATAGTCACGTCACTTCGTGACGCTGTATAGGTCTGTGACGCTGCCCCCACACTGCGCCTATCGGCTTGTGCGGGGTTATTAAGATTCAGCCTCCCCGAGGCTGTTAAGGTCTCGGCAAAGTAAGCAGGCTTTCTTTGCGCTCAACTTCCGCAACATCATTAAGATTCAGCCACTTTGAGGCTGTTGTGGAATCAGGAATGCAACAATCTGGCGCACTGATGGTCGCCATAGTCGCGTCACTTCGAGACGCTGTATAGGTCTGTGACGCTGCCCCCACACTGCGCCTAACGGCTTGTGCGGGGTTATTAAGATTCAGCCTCCCCGAGGCCGTTAAGATCTCGGCATAGTAAGCAGGCTTTCTTTGCGCTCAACTTCCGCAACGTTTCTTTAAGACGGTGCTTGGTCTCGACAAAGTAAGCGAGCTTTCTTTGCGCTCAACTTCCGCAACATCATTAAGATTCAGTCTCTTTGAGGCTGTTGTGGAATCAGGAATGCAACAGGCCGGCGCACTGATGGTCGCTATAGTCGCGTCACTTCGTGACGCTGTATAGGTCTGTGACGCTATTCCCCACACTGCGCCTAACGGCTTGTGCGGGGTTATTAAGATTCAGCCTCCCCGAGGCTGTTAAGGTCTCGGCAAAGCAAGCGAGCTTTCTTTGCGGGGGGCTTTCGCAACGTTTCTTTAAGAGTTTGCCTCTTTGGGGCAATTAATTGAAATCACATTAAGTTTTTTCCCTAGCGGCATCTTTTTAATCCATTTTCCCGAAGACGAAACGCACAAATCTGCGCATTTATTATTACCCCTCATGTAGCCAAGGGTAACAAACTAGACGAATTGATAAGTCTACATATACTTATAGCATAAAATTTTCTAGGCAAAAAAACATTTTCTCGAAAAATTTGTGTATCTTTGCATTTTAAAAATAAATGATTGTCCGCAATTGGCATATAGACAAGGTCGCATCTCTCCGAGACGCACGCGAGGTGTTGGTTATCACCCACCGCACTGCGCCTCGCTTGTACGGTGTTATTAATATCAAGTCTCCCCGAGGCTTCTATAAAACAAATGCGGATAGTCTTTTTTGTCATAATTCTCAAATCTCAATTCTCAAATCTCAATTCTCAAATCTCAATTCTCAATTCTCAAATCTCAATTCTCAAATCTCAATTCTCAAATCTCAATTCTAAATTCTCCGAGGTTTCTTTATGGCAAATGCGGATGAGATAAATAATTAAAGTATAAAAAGACACACGATATGAAGATTTTAGTTCTCAATTGCGGTAGTTCGTCCATCAAATACCAATTGGTGGACATGGATAATAATGCCGAGGTGATGGCCAAAGGTGTGCTGGAGCGCATCGGCCTGGCCATGGGCGAGTTCACCCACAAGTTCAACGGACAGAAACACTACGAGCAGGTGCCCATCCCCGACCACACGGCAGGCATCAAGATTGTTCTCAAAGCCCTGACCGACCCCGAGATCGGTGTCATCAAGGAGCTGAAAGAAATCAGTGCCGTAGGCAACCGCATCGTCTTTGGCGGCAGCATCTTCAAAGAGAGCTGCATCGTGACCGACAAGGTCATCGGCCTCATCGAGAGCATCAAGGACGCCTTCCCTCTGCACATTCCCGGCAACCTCTCCGGCATCCGCGCCATGGAAGAGGCCTTGCCCGGCATCCCGCAGGTGGCCGTCTTCGACACCGCCTTCCACTCCACCATGCCTCCTAAGGCCTACATCTACGGACTGCCCTATGAACTGGCCGAGAAATACGACATACGGCGCTACGGGTTCCACGGCACCAGCCACCGTTTTGTGGCAGAGAAAGCCGCCAAAATGATCGGACGCGACTGGAACGATTTGAAAATCATCAGCTGCCACCTGGGCAGCGGAGCCAGCATCTGCGCCGTGGACCACGGCAAGTCGGTTGACACCACGCTGGGCATGACTCCCGTAGAGGGTCTGATCATGGGCAGCCGTTGCGGCGATGTCGATGCCGGTGCCATCCTGTACGTGATGGAAAAAGAGAACCTCTCCCCTGCCGAGATGAACGCCATCCTGAACAAGAAGAGCGGCCTGCTGGGCATCAGCGGCGACAAGCAGGACATGCGCGACATCTATGCCGGCAAGCAAGCCGGCGACATCCGCGCCACCAATGCCTTCGACGCTTTTGCCTACCGGGTGAAGAAATACATCGGGGCCTATATGGCCGCCATGAACGGCTGCGACCTGCTGTTGCTCACCGGCGGCATCGGTGAGAACGCCTGGTTTATGCGTCGCCCCATATTGGAGAACATGGAGTTCCTAGGCATCGAGTGCGACATGAGCAAGAACGATGGCGTGATGGGTGAGGACTTCATCCTCAGCACGCCCACCTCCCGCGTCAAAGTGGTGGTGGTCACCACCGACGAGGAACGCGTCATAGCCGAGGACACCTTCCGCCTGGTTACTGGCTGCAACCAATAAGTGTGCCTCTATAACACCCCCAAGGAGAAAGCTAAACATGGCACCGCACAAAACTCTTGTACGGTGCCATTCGCCAACGAGCCAGCACCAACACCGCACAACAAGATGACTACCAACCCTGACTTGGAAGCGCATCAAGGGACACGGCATATATGCACACTATTTGCTAACCCACAATACCCCAAAAGTGTAAAGTGTTGGAGTGGGCACTATTGGGAAACCATTGAGAGGGGGGAAAGGCCTTCATGTGAGGGCCTAAACAAGTGAGCAATTCATCTGAAACAAAACACCTATCTTCTGTATAAAATTTGAACTTATGTTTAGACAACGGTTGAATTTTGGAATCCTATTGGCCATGATGCTGCCGATGATGGCGCACGGCCAACAGATTTGTACGGTGCTGGAGGACAACTACGAGATGCTGCGGGTGCAGTTCACCTGCGGAGAGGTCCGCTTCCAACCACTGGAGATGGCCCAGCAGCCTTTCGTGGCTCTTTCTGTAGAAGGTTTGACCTGCTCGCAGGTAGCCGGCGACCCCAACCTGCCCACATTCTCACAGCTGGTTGAAGTGCCCCTGTACAGCCACTGCGAGGTGACGGTCACCGAGGCCCTGTACGACACCGTAGACCTGTTTTCGTTGGGCATAACGAACCCCATAGCCCCTCTGCAACCCTCGCGAAGCAAGTCGGACACCACGCCCCCACGGCTGGTCATCAACGAAAAGGCCTACCAATTGGATGCTTTCACCGAAATGCCACTGGCCTTGGTGGAAAAAGTAGGCATAGCCCGCGACCGTAACCTGGCCCGTCTGCAGATCAGCCCCATCAGATACAATCCCGTCAAAGGGCAGATAATCGTCTGCCGACAGGCCACCATAGCAGTTCATTACACCGATGCCGACGTTCGGGGCAGCCTCAGGCACTTCCAGCGCTACCATTCGCCACTCTTCCACAGCGGGGCTCTGACGCTCAACGACCTATACCCCAAGAGCGTCAGCACCACTGCCCCGGTGCGCTACCTGATTGTGGCCCACAGCTCCTTCCGCGGCCAACTGGACGGCTTCGTCAACTGGAAACGCCGCAAAGGTTTCATTACCGACATCGTTTACACCGACGAGAGTGCCGTGGGTTCTACCACCTCCTCCATACAGAACTACCTGCAAAGGCAATATGACAGTGCCTCCGTCTCTCACCCTGCTCCCACCTACCTATTGCTGGTGGGCGACGTGGCGCAGATACCTGCCTTCACAGGAACCACCAGTTCCAGCCATATCAGCGACCTCTATTATGTCACCTGGACAGCGGGCGACAATATCCCCGACTGCTATGTCGGACGATTCTCTGCCCAGAACATAGCACAGCTGACTCCCCAGATAGACAAGACGCTGATGTATGAACAGTACACCTTTGCCGACCCAACCTTCTTGGACCGCGCCGTGATGGTGGCAGGGGTGGATGGCGGCACCTCGGGCGACTATGGCTACACCCATGCCGACCCCGCCATGGACTATGCCATCACACACTACGTCAACGGAGCCAACGGCTGGGACACCGTCATCTACTACAAGAACAACACCTCCATAGTACCCAATGCGACACACCTGTTTGTAGGTCAGAGTTCGTCGGCTAGTTCCGCTGCCGTGCGTGGCCACTACAACCAGGGGGCCGGATGGATTAACTATTCGGCCCACGGCAGTTCCACCAGCTGGGGCACCCCGCAGCTGACGGTGACCCAGATAGGCGACATGAGCAACACGCAGAAATTCGGCCTAATGATAGGCAACTGCTGCCTGACCAACAAATTCGAGGTGAGCACCTGCTTTGGCGAAGCCCTCTTGCGCCGAGGCAACTATTGTGGTGCCGTGGGCTATATCGGCGGCACTAACAGCACCTATTGGTACGAAGACTTCTATTGGGCCGTGGGGCTGCGCAACAGCAGCAGCATCGGCCCCACCATGTCGATGGCATACGACGCCTCCAACCTGGGCGGCTACGACAAACTCTGCCACACCCACGGCGAGGCCTACGGCCAGTGGGCCATGTCGCAGGGCTCGCTGATGATGGCCGGCAACATGGCCGTGGAGTCGTCCACCAGCAGCCGCAAGCTCTACTACTGGGAGATATACAGCCTGATGGGCGACCCATCGTTGATGCCCTACCTCACCCAGGCCGACTCCATGGTGCTGACAGCCTCCAACACCATCATACAGGGCACCCTTTTGCATCAGGTGCAAACCGTACCCTACGCCTATGTGGCCCTCACCGACACGACCACCCACACCCTGATAGCCTCGGGGTTTGCCGATGCCTCGGGAGCCGTCACCCTCACGCTGCCCAACACCCTGCCTGTCGGCACCTATGAGCTGGCAGCCTCCGCACAACAACACCGCACCGCTTTCCGCCAGGTGACGGTGGCCCCGCCCAACGGACCTTTCGTCACCGCAACCATAGCACCCGAGGCTTTCCACCCCATAGCAGGGGACACCAACTACATGCCTCTGACCCTCATCAATGTGGGCAACCAGACAGCCTCGAACGTCATCCTCCGCTTTAGCACCAACTTGCCCGGCATAACGCTGGTGCAGGACTCCCTCTGGATTGACACCATAGCAGCTGCCGACACGCTGGCCATTGACAGCGCGCTGGCGGTCTTCGTGCCCTCCACCACAGAGGACCTCACCCCTTTTACCCTTTCCACCCAGATGGTATGGGACGGTTACGGCAACATCATTGTGATGCCCTCCGCCATGTCGGTGTACGCACCCGACCTGCAGGTCTCTTTTCCCCATAGTCCCGAAAGTGTCTATCCCGGAAATAGCACCACCTTACAGGTACGCATAGAAAATCAAGGCCATACCCCGCTGCCCGCCAGCCATACCGTGTTCAGCACATCTAACTGGTTGGCTTCGCTGACCTCGTCGCAGGACAGCATTTTCTCCTTGCCCGTGGGTGCCCATGTGCTACAGAGCTACACCCTCACTATTGACAGCCTACTGCCCACAGGCATCTTGCTGCCGCTAAATCTGCATATTGCCTCCCCCACCCTGCCCGACGACGTAACGTTACAGCTTTATGTCGGAGCCGGCACGACAGAGACCTTTGAGGGCAACGTGTTCCACGAAAGCGGTTGGAACAACGGCTCCTCCTACCCCTGGTCGATAGTCAACATCGGGGCCATGATGGGCAGTAACTGCCTGAAATCATATAACGGTTTGGGGCACAGCCAGACTTCTGAAATCAGCATCACCCGCAGCTGTTCTATTCCCGACAGCATCAAGTTCTACTATAAGGTTTCGTCAGAAACCAACTACGACAAGTTCCATTTTTATATCGATGGCATCGACATGATTACGGCCTCCGGCCAAGTCGACTGGACCCGTGCCAGCTTCCCTGTCGCTGCGGGCACCCATACTTTCACATTCACATACGCCAAAGACTACAGCGTCAACCGCTATGACGACTGCGCCTGGATAGACCAAGTGGTGCTGCCCAAAGTATCGCAACCCTACCGACAGGAGGAGGACACGGTGTGTGCTGGAGCCTTGTATGTCTTATTGGGCGACACCGTAGACACACAGGTGCCAGGCACCTACTATGCCCTGAACACCTCACACGACACCCTGACGCTGCACCGCTATGTGGTGTTGGCCACAGAGAGGCCGGAATATACCATGGAAGCCTGCGACCAATACAGCTGGCACGACAGCCTTTACACCGCCTCGGCCGAGGTAATAGACACTACCGTGTCCGACAATGGCTGCCCCCAGGTGGAGACCCTGCATCTGACCATTTATTATAGTGTTTCCGACACCATTGTCGACACCGTAGAGGATGGCCCCTATCAATGGAATGAAGAGTCCTACTCCGTCAGTGGTATTTACACCCAACACCTCTCCACCACAAAAGGATGCGACAGCACCGTAACCCTGCTGTTGACCATCATAGAAGACCCCGAGGGCATCGATGATGCCGAGTACGAAGGGGTGCGGGTATATCCTAGTCCCACGCATGGCTGGATTTTCTTGAGTAAGTACGCACAAAACGTGGTGGTCTACGACATGGTCGGTCGACGTGTGATGGAGGCCCAAGAGTGCAAATCGGTAGATTTGACCACCCTTGCCTCTGGTGTATATACTATGTGGCTGAAGACCGAAAGCGGAGAAAGGCGTGTGCGGGTGGTCAAGCAATAGGGAGTTCTATCCCCTAAAGACAGCACACAAAAATAATGAAAATAAAAGAGGGGGCTTCGGCCTCCTCTTTTTATTGATCGTGTGTGATAGCAGCTGACTAAGATCGGTCTCCCACAAAAGTGGATGTTGCTCTTATAGACGGAATCCTACAAGAAGTCCTAGTCTTCTGGAGCAGGAGACTTACGGGGACGGCCTTTTTTCTTGGGTGTGGCGGGGACGGCAGGAGCCGCAGAGGCATTCTTGCGGGGACGGCCACGCTTGGGTTTGACCGCAGCGGCTTTCTCGGCTTCCATACGGGCCAGTTCCTCGGGAGGAATTTCGGCATTCTGCAGATAGAAGTCGCTGTCAATATCCATCAGCTCTTCATCGGTGGGTTCCAAGTCGTCGTCGGGGTCATCAGAACCGCTTTCCTCTTTGTCGACATAATCGTCCGACTCATCACCGTCGTTGCTGAAGGCCTCTTCCAGCTCTTTGCCCAGTCCACTCAGCGATCCCTTGCGCTTGTTTGCAGCGGCGGTCTCCTCATAGTCGCCATGGCGAATGGAACGTTCGGTGTGGGGATGGGAGTTCTCCTCCTTCTCGATGGCCTCTGAAAGGGGGACAAAGGTACTGTCGGCCTTCTCGATTTCTTCATCGTAGAAATCCTTGTCGTCGTCGGCATCGGTGATGGTGGTATCGATTTTGACATCGAATTTAATCATATAAACGGTGTCTTCCGTCTCCATTGGAACGACGAAAATAGAGTCACCATTGGGCTTGTCAAAACGTTGCAGATAGTCGGAATATCCATCGGGATAGGTTTCTTGGAATAGTTGCTTGAGTTCCTCGGATAGGCTTTTGTAGCTGACTATCAAGTTCTTTTTATGAGTTCTGCGTGGGTTCATGTAGTATTAAATTTTGTGCAAGTATAACAACTTTATTTAAAACAAACACTTTTTTTTGGAAAAAAATTTTCAACAGCCTCAAGAAAGGGGTTTAGAAGCATGGCTGAGGTAGGCGTTTTGAAGCGGACCAAGTGAGGCGGAGATGGCTGCGGAGGGCGGCTTGTAGGGATGGTCGGGGTTAGAGATTTTCGATTTCGTCGATACGCCCAGAGGTGGGGTTGAAGGCATAAAAACGGAACATGGGAGCGATGAATTTGAGGAAAGGGGTAGGACGGTCGGGATTGCCGAACCGGTTGGTGTCGGAGAAGGTGATGCAGAGGTGCTTCTTGGCGCGGGAGAGGGCCACATAGAACCGACGAGCATCTTCGCGGATGCGCTCCTGATTGCCGCTTTGGAGGTTGTTGCGAAAGGGGTAGGAGCCTTCGACAGCATTGAAGACAATGACGCTCTCAAACTCAAGGCCTTTGGCTTTGTGGGCGGTAGCTATGAAAAATCGCTCTTTCATGAACTGGCGCATGTTCTTGCTGTCGCAGAGGTCGGACTCGCGGAGGGTGTTGATTTCAACCAGATAACGGTCAAGCTGTTCACGCAAGGTGGGGGCTAGGACTGGGTCGATGATGTCGTGGGTGAGGTATCCGAGAACTTGATCTATTTTTTCAACCGGCTCTACTATCTTGTGAGCGGTGAGGTCGAGGTAGAGAGACTGCAGTGTTTCCACCAACACAGGGTACTTCTTGTCGGGAGCGGGAGGTTCGTAGAGGAGCTGAAGACTGTCGATGTAACGGTCACGGTATACCTCGCGGAAATGCCGCATGATGTTGCGAAAGACGATGTCGGAGAGAAATTCGCGCTGGCGGGTGATGTAGCCCTCGGCTTGATGACGACAATAGTTGAGAAGGGAAAGTGTGGCCATGACGTCGTCGATGGCGTTGTGGGAGTTGGTGCCCTGAAGGTGGAGGGTTTCGAGCAGGCGTTCCAGTTTGTAGACCCGCAGGCGGGGCTGCACCAAGCGGATGAGTTTGAGGGTGTCGAAACGCTGAATATGGCTCAAATGGAAGCCCAGATAGCGGCGGACATTATAGTCGAGGATGTGGTAGTCGAACTCTACATTATGGCCGATGAGGACGTGCCCGGCAGAGTATTTGAGGAAACTCATGAGGCCATCGATGTGGGAACATCGTTCGCTGTTGAGGTAGACTTCCAGCATGGGGTTGTCGTGGCCACCCACGGTGGTGGGTATTTCTTTAGTGGTTTCGATGATGAGGTTAAAATCAGAGCCGGGGACATACCTCCCATTGCGGACTTTGACGGCGGCTATCTGGATGATGTCGTCGTGGAAGACATCGAGACCGGTGGTTTCGGTGTCGAAAAGGACAACCTCTTCGTTGTCGAGCACTTGGACAAAATGTTGAAGATAGGTGCCTTCGTCGTAGATAAGGAAGTCGGTAGGCGAGATGGCCAGGCTGCGCAGCTGGCGCATGACATTGCGGGCAGCGGCATACTCGGGGAATATGTGCAGATGGTAGAGCAGACGGGCCCAGGCGATGAAGCAGGTTTCGTTGGCAACGACATTGAGGTGGGAGGTGAGGAGCTGCACCGTGGGGGTGGCAAAGAGGTCGCGACCTGATATTTTGAAATGAGGCGTGTCGCCGAACTCATGACTAAGGCGGTCGGCATCGGCATTGGTGGAAACGATGAGGGCTACACGGCCATCGGGCTCCATCTCGGCATAGCGCTTGGCAAGACTGACGGCCAGACGGTATTCGTTGGCCACAGGACGTTGGCAGCGGGTGCAGTAGGAACCATCAAACTGGCAGCGCATCTGCTCTTTTTGATAGATGGCAGAGAGGTCGTTGTAGCAGGCACGGAAGACACAGCGGTCGGGCGATGCGGCTCGGAGGGTGTCGTCGGTAGTGGGCAGCAAAGTGGGGTCGATGCCCAGTTGGCGGGCAGCATAGGTGTTGTAGACATCCAGCAGATAACGCGGCGAACGGTGATTTTTGCCTAGATGATGGAGGTTAGGGGCGCAGCGACGTTTGAGGTCCTCCAAGGCCTCCAGTTTGGCCCCAACGAATGAGAAGATGGCCTGCTGCTCGTCACCGAGGTAGACGATGGTGGCATCATCAGTGGCAAAGAGGTCGATGATGGCCAATTGGAGGAAACTGAGGTCTTGCACCTCGTCGACCTGAATCCAACTGTAGCGATGGCGGTCGGGGTCCTGGGAGGCGTAAAGATAGGTTTTCTCCAGAAGGTCTTCAAAGTCGAGCAGACTATCGGTTTCCTTGTACTCCTCATAAAGGCGGGCCAATTCGGCCTTGCGCTGCATGTGGGGCAGTTCGGACTGGGAAAGTAAGTCGCCGTGGACTATCAGGCGGGGCGGCATGCCGGCCCTCTGCTGGCTGAGGGCGTGCTGATAGTTGACTATTTCGGCAGCAAAGCGGGAATGGTCTTCGGTCGGGTCGAGGCGAGCCAAGAAGCTGATGATGCTCTCGGCATCAGGGTCGTCAATCACGGCACTGTTCTGCGGCACCTTCTTCTGTTCGAAGAGATAGTTGGAACAGAAACGATGGACATTGCCCACAAAAAGGTCGCTGGGTACCGGGTTGTGGGTGCGCTCGCTGATGCGCTCACGCATGCCGCGGCTGGCACGGTTGGTAAAGGTAAGGCATACCATGTCGGCATAGTCGACACCGTGGGCATGGGCATGAATGATGCGTTTGGCCAAGATGAATGTCTTGCCACAGCCCGGTGGGGCCAGCACCAGATGGCGGCCCTGATGCAGGTCGATGACGGCCTGCTGGTCTCTATCGGGGCTACTCAACTGTTACGCTCTTGGCAAGGTTGCGCGGCTGGTCGACATTGCGGCCCTTGGTGACGGCCACATAGTAGGAAAGCAGCTGCAGGGGGATGACGGCCAGCAAAGGCACATAGCAGTCGCGGGTGTCGGGGATGGTGAAATAGTAGTCACTCATCTCCTTAACGGTGGTGTCGCCCTCGGTGATGACCGAGATTATCTTGCCACCACGGGATTTGATTTCCTGAATATTGCTGACCACTTTCTCGTACATGCCGTGCTTGGGAGCGACAACCACAACGGGCATCTCTTCGTCGACGAGGGCAATGGGACCGTGCTTCATCTCGGCAGCGGGATAGCCCTCGGCATGGATATAGCTGATTTCTTTAAGCTTGAGCGCTCCTTCGAGGGCAACGGGATAGTTGTAGCCGCGGCCCAGGTAGAGGAAGTTCTTGCAATAGGTGAAACGTTCGGCAAACTTGTCTATGCCCTTGTTGTTCTCAAGGGTCCACTGCATCTTGTCGGGAATCTGATAGAGTTCGTCGACCAACATATGGAACATATCATCGGAGAGAGTCTTGCGCACCTTGGCGATGGCCAGACCCAACATGGAGAGGGTGATGACCTGTCCGGTGAAAGCCTTGGTGGAGGCCACGCCGATTTCGGGACCCACGTGCAGATAGGTGCCGCTATTGGTGGCGCGGGGAATGGAGGAGCCAATCACGTTGCAAACGCCGTAAAGGAAAGCTCCTTTTTCTTTAGCCAGCTCAATGGCTGCCAGGGTATCGGCAGTTTCGCCCGATTGGGAGACGGCTATGACAATATCGTCGGGGAAGATGACGGGATTGCGGTAGCGGAACTCGGAGGCATACTCTACTTCGACAGGTATCTGGCAGGCCTCTTCGATGAAGTATTTGCCGATGAGGGCCGAATGCCATGACGTGCCACAGGCGCAGATGATGATGCGGCGGCAGTTGAGGAAACGGTCTTGATGGTCAAGCACGCCGCTGAGGATGACATCCTTGTCCGTAGGGTTGAGTCGGCCACGGATGCAGGTACGGAGGGCGTTGGGCTGTTCCCAAATCTCTTTGAGCATAAAGTGGGGGAAACCGCCTTTCTCAATCTGGTCGAGGTTGAGCTGGAGAGTGTCCAACTGGGGAGTTTGGTGGACGGAAGAGAGGTTGACAATATCCAGACGGCCCTTGCGATCCATGATGGCAATTTGCTCATCTTTGAGGTAGACCACCTGATTGGTATATTCGATGATGGGAGTGGCATCGGAACCGAGAAAAAATTCGACATGTCCATCGGACTTCTTGGCCACACCAATGACCAGCGGGCTACCCTTGCGGGCACATACAAGCTGGTCGGGATTCTTTTTCTCCAGAATGGCGATAGCGTAGGCACCAATGACATTCTTGAGAGCCAACTGCACACCTTCAAAAAGGTCGCAATTGTGACTCTTCATCATATACTCTATGAGCTGCACCAATACCTCGGTGTCGGTTTCACTACAGAAAGTCATGCCGTTGTTTTCCAACTCGGTACGCAGGGCCTTATAATTCTCAATGATGCCGTTGTGGACTAGGGCCAGATTGCGCGACTCAGAGTAGTGCGGATGAGCATTGACTTGGTTGGGTTCGCCATGAGTAGCCCAGCGGGTGTGGGCGATGCCGATGGTGCCAGTGAGGTCCTGACCTTTGCAACCATTTTCCAGTGCAACTACTTTGCCTTTGGCCTTGTAGACATTCAAGTCACCGTTTTCACTGATGAGTGAGACTCCGGCACTGTCATATCCACGGTATTCAAGACGATGCAGACCCTTAATCAAAATGGGGTAAGCCTGCTGTTCCCCGATATAACCAACTATTCCACACATAATAATACATTCATTTTAAATTATATAACCTTTAATTCTTGATAACCATTTAATACGATTACCAACCTGCAAAAATACAAAAAAAAATCAAAATAACAAAAAAAACAAACCGTGGCAAAAAAAAAGGCAGCCACCGAAGCAGCTGCCTAAAATTACTAAAAAACCAATCAAAAATGATTACAAGGTGTGGACAGCCTCGATAAGGCCCTTGCCAATCTCGATGGCTTCCTCATTCTGGGGGATGAGGTTGTGGTGACGGGCGGGCAGGGATTTCTCAAGACCTTTGTGGATGAACTCGGAACCAACGATGGGTTTCAGTTTGAGGAAACCGCCGAGGACAACCATGTTGAAAACCTTGGAGATACCCATTTCCTGAGCCTTCTCGGTAGCGGCAATCTTATAGATGTTGATGTCCTTACGAGTGGGCTCGTGGGTAATTCCGTTGGGGTCGTAAATCAGCAGACCGCCGGGCTTCACAGTGCTCTCGAATTTGTCCAAAGACTGCTGGTTGAGGACGATGGCGGTGTCGTATTTGCTGATGATGGGGGAGCAGATGCGCTCGTCGCTGATGATGACGGTAACGTTGGAGGTACCACCACGCTGCTCAGGACCATAGGAGGGCATCCAGCTGACTTCTTTATCTTCCATAACGCCAGAATAGGCAAGGATTTTGCCCATGGAGAGGACACCCTGGCCACCAAAACCGGCGATAATTAATTCTTCTGTCATGATATTAAGATGTTTTATTATTATTTATTGACAACAGTTAAGGGATGATCAAGCACAAGGCGGTCAGCGGTGATGTTATCGCAGAGCTTGCCGTCCACCTTGATGTCGCCGAGAGGATAGTTGGGGAACATGTTCTCTTCCATCCACTTGTTGGCCTGAACGGGAGTCATCTTCCAACCGCTGTTGCAGCTAGAGCAGATTTCGACGAAGGAGAGGCCCTTGCCGAGCTTCTGGTTTTCGAAAGCCTTGCGGATGGCGGCTTTGGCCTTGCGCACGTTGCCGGGGGTATGGACGCTCTGACGGGTCACATAATAAGTGCCGGGCAGGGTGGCCAAGAGCTCGGTGATACGCAGGGGATAGCCATTGAGGTCGACGCGACGGCCATAAGGGGTGGTGGCGGACTTCATACCGACGAGGGTGGTAGGAGCCATCTGACCACCGGTCATGCCGTAGATACCGTTGTTGATGAACACCATGGTGATGTTCTCGCCGCGGTTGGCAGCATGGATGGTCTCAGCGGTACCGATAGCGGCCAGGTCGCCGTCGCCCTGATAGGTGAAGACGAAGCAGTCGGGGTTGAGACGCTTAATGGCGGTGGCAACTGCTGGAGCACGGCCGTGGGCTGCCTCCTGGAAGTCGACATCAAAATAATTATAGGCAAGCACAGAGCATCCCACAGGGGAGACACCGATGGTCTTGTCTTGGATACCCATCTCGTCGATAACCTCGGCGATGATGCGGTGAGCTGTGCCGTGGCCGCAGCCGGGGCAATAGTGCATAACGTTGTCGGTCAGCACTTTGGTTTTGGTATAAACCAGATTCTCAGGTTTTACTATATCTAAATTTGCCATATAATTCAAATTTGGACGTTGGGCACAAGAGCGGGCAGAAAGAAGTATTTCGCGGGCTCCCTTGCCCAAGCATTATTTATTTTATAATTTCCTTTTCCATTGCCTCGAGAACTTCCTCGGGTGTGGGGATGATACCGCCGAAACGGCCGTAGTGCTCGATGGGGATGCTGCAGTTAGCGGCGAGCTTCACGTCCTCAATCATCTGACCGGCGCTCATCTCCACGCAGAGCATACCTTTGACCTTCTTGGCCAGCTCGGCAATCTGTTTCTTGGGGAAAGGATAGAGGGTGATCAGACGGAGCAGACCAACCTTCAATCCCTTGGCGCGAGCCAGCTCCATGCTCTTCATGCAGATACGGGCAGAGGTGCCGTAGGCGACAAAGATGTAGTCGGCATCCTCGCAGTTGAGGGCCTCGAAGCGGACTTCCTTCTCCTCCATCTCGCGATACTTGGCCTGGAGCTTCTGGTTGAAGACCTCCTGACGGGAGCTTTCGAGTTCGAGGGAAGTGATGATGTTGTGGCTACGGGTAGCGGGTTTGCCCCAGGTGCCCCAAGGAGCATGCTGACGGCGCTCCTCCTCGGTCCAACGGGGGATGTAGTCGCGGGTGTAGCATTTCTCCATGCACTGGCCGATAGCACCGTCGGTGAGAATCAGCACAGGGTTGCGATATTTGAAAGCGATGTCCCAAGCGTCGAAGACGAAGTCATACATCTCCTGCACGCTGGAGGGAGCGATAGTGTAGAGCTGGTAGTCGCCGTGTCCGCCGCCCTTAACGCTCTGGAAATAGTCGGACTGAGCGGGCTGGATGGTACCCAGGCCGGGGCCGCCACGCATAGCGTTCATGATGACACAGGGGATTTCGGCACCAGCGAGGTAGGTGAGGCCCTCCTGCATCAGCGAAATTCCGGGAGAGGAAGAAGAGGTGGCAACCTTCTTACCAGTAGCGGCACCACCGTAAACCATATTGATGGAAGCCAGCTCGGACTCGGCCTGCAGAACGACCATTCCGGTAGTTTCCCAAGGTTTTTCGGCCATCAGAGTTTCCATAACTTCAGACTGCGGAGTGATAGGATAGCCGAAGTAGCCGTCCGTACCGCTGGCAATCATAGCGCGAGCAATAGCCTCATTGCCCTTCATTAATTTCAGTTCTTTTGCCATGTTTATCTTTCTTTTACTTGTTTAACATTTGACTTTGTAGACGGAGATGACGCCGTCAGGGCAAACGATGGCGCAGCTGGCGCAACCGATGCATTTGTCGTTTACAGTGTGGGTGTAGTTATAACCCTTACTGTTTACATTCTTCGATATCTCAATGCAATGCATGGGGCATGCTTCTATGCAAACACCGCATCCCTTACAATGCTCGGTATCGATTACGATTTGTCCTTTAAATGCCATAGTATTAGTTTTATGTGATTAATAATTAATGTACTTTTCGTTCAAAAATCCAATTTGCAAAGATACGATTTTATTCTGGAATAATAAAATAATTGCAAAAAAAATCCTCCAATAGGTTCCAGACCAAAACGCAACTTGTGAATGCAAAGAGAGATAATATTTCCGATATGGCAATTCAAAGTCTACTTTTTTTCTTGGTCTTCGGTTAAGTTTGTGCTGATGTTCGAGGATGTCGTAGTCAGACCACTTCAGATACATAGCCCACCAGCCCTCCTACTCCACCCCCGCCATTTCGTCCCCGACTCAACCACAATGCACCTCCCGCTCACTCATCACACATCCTACCCGCTTCTAAAACGAAGCAATAACGAATAGGTAACGAGGAGAATGTGGGGAGGATTCGACGGTGATCCGCCCCAACCGTGACCCAGGCAAGCTCCATATGGCCGTATGCGGGCACTGTGCAGGGGGCAAAAACACGCTATTTGGATTTTTTTTTGTACTTTTGCAGTTTCAAAAAAAAGCACATTATGGCCACCGAAGAAGACAACAACCTGCCACTGAACACCGCAGCCGACTACGGCGACGACAGCATCATCCACCTCGAAGACATGGAGCACATCCGGCTGCGCCCGGGCATGTACATCGGCAAGCTGGGCGACGGCTCCTCTCACGACGACGGCATCTACGTCCTCATCAAAGAGGTCATTGACAACGCCATCGACGAGTTCACCTCCGGCTTTGGCAAACGCATTGAGATGTCCATCAACTTTGCCGAGCGCAAAGTCTCCATCCGCGACTACGGCCGCGGCATCCCCTTGGGCAAGATGGTGGAGGCCGTCAGCAAACTCAACACCGGTGCCAAATACGACAGCAAAGTCTTCCAAAAGAGCGTGGGCCTCAATGGCGTGGGTACCAAGGCCGTCAACGCCCTCTCCAGCTACTTCCGCGTGCAGTCCTTCCGCGAAGGCAAGACCCGCTGGGCAGAGTTCTGCGAAGGCAAGCTCACCCGCGACAGCGGCATCGAGCCCTACACCGCCGACGACCCCTTCATGGCCACCGGCACACTGGTGGAGTTCGTCCCCGACAGCAAGCTCTTCGGCAACTTCCACTTCCTCAACGAGTATGTGGAGCGGCGCGTGTGGAACTACTGCTACCTCAACCGCGGCCTCACCTTTTACTACAACGACAAACGCTACTACTCCAAAAATGGCCTGCTGGACCTGCTGGAGCACAATATGGAGGGGCAACCCCTCTACCCCATCATCCACATCAAGGACGAGGACTTCGAAGCCGCCTTCACCCATGTCAACGGTCAGAGCAGCGACTACTACTACAGCTTCGTCAACGGCCAGCACACCACCGAGGGCGGCACCCACCAGAGTGCCTTCCGCGAGGGCTACGCCCGCGTGGTGAAAGACTTCTACAACAAAAAGGAATTTGCCCCCGAGGACATCCGGCAGGGGCTGGTCTGCGCCCTCTGCATCCGCATTCAGGAACCCGTCTTCGAGGCCCAGACCAAGACCAAGCTGGGCTCCACCCACCTGGCCCCCAACAAGCAGGACGGCACCAACGACAGCCCGTTTCTCAAGACCTACGTGCTAGACATTCTCAAACGCCACCTGGACAACTACCTGCACATGCACTCCGACACCGCCGAGGTACTTCTGGAGAAAATACAGCGCAACGAAAAGGAGCGCAAAGAGATTGCCGGCATCAAGAAGTTGGCCAAGGAGAGCACCAAGAAAGCCAGCCTCAACAACAGCAAGCTGCGCGACTGCCATGTCCACTACAACAGCAACCACTCGCGACGCCTCGAAAGCACCATCTTCATCACCGAGGGCCTCTCGGCCAGCGGCAGCATCACCAAAAGCCGCGACGTGGAGACCCAAGCCGTCTTCAGCCTGCGAGGCAAACCCCTCAACACCGTCTCGGTGGGCAAGGCCGAAGTGTACAAGAACGAGGAGCTCAACCTGCTGCACAACGCCCTCGACATAGACGACGGCATGGAGAACCTGCGCTACAACAATGTGGTCATAGCCACCGATGCCGATGTGGACGGCATGCACATTCGCCTGCTGCTGCTCACCTTCTTCCTGCGGTTCTACCCCGACCTGGTGCGCCAAGGGCATGTCTACATCCTGCAAACGCCACTATTCCGTGTCCGTAACAAGCAGAAGACCACCTACTGCTACAGCGACGAGGAGCGCATTGCGGCCATCAACAGCACCTCCAACGCCGAAATCACCCGATTCAAAGGTCTGGGCGAAATCTCGCCCGACGAGTTCAAGGGCTTCATCAACCAGGACATGCGCCTCGACCCCGTCATCTTGCACAAGGACTTCGACACCAACGGGGTGCTGCGCTTCTACATGGGTCAGAACACCGCCGACCGACGCGAATTTATCATGAAAAACCTTCGTGTGGAGGACGACGAGAGCATCGTGGTGGCCTAGCGAGAGTTGAGAATTGAGAATTGAGAGTTGAGAATTGAGAGTTAAGAATTGAGAATTGAGAATTGAGATACCCCTACA
>DFDY01000087.1:0-135 GCA_002368955.1 Bacteroidales bacterium UBA3816 | reverse complement strand
AGAATTGAGAATTGAGAGTTGAGGGGCGCGGAGAGGACGGCGAGAGCATCGTGGCGGCCTAGTCCTCGTCCTCAATAAAGATATGCCACCACTTGCGCTTGGGCTCCTCTGGCTGCTCCTTAGGCACAGCTCCCA
>DFDY01000013.1 GCA_002368955.1 Bacteroidales bacterium UBA3816 | reverse complement strand
GAATATGAATTGGGTTGGAAACGAAGAGGATCAGAACCGATAGCAACAGAGAAGTGTTGCAACGCACCTTGTTCACCGCATTAAAGCCCAAACCAATGCCTCCGCAGGCAAAGTGGGCGCGTTCGGTGGGGAGAAGCCCCATTCTGTGTGGGAAGGCGCAGTCTCTAGCCACGGGCGCTTGGGCGAAACTCATGGGCCATAATAATCACGATTTTGCATCATTATATCACCTGCGAACCGGGGCGTGCAATGTTAAAAAAAAGTGCAAAACATAAAAAAAAAGTATGATAATTCAAAAAATAATGTATTTTTGCACCCTTGAATTAACATAGAACAATTAATAAATATATACAAACGATGAAAGATATTTTTGCAAGAATCAAAGAGTCTACTGGCGGTCCTCTGGGCCAATATCGCAAACTGGCCGACGGCTATTTTTATTTCCCCAAGCTGGAAGGCGAGCTGGGACCCGAGATGACCTTTAACGGCAAGAAAGTGCTCAACTGGAGTTTGAACAACTACCTGGGTTTGGCCAACAATCCCGAGGTGCGCGCTGCCGACGAGGAGGGCGCCCGTCGCTGGGGCCTGGCCTACCCCATGGGAGCCCGCATGATGAGCGGCCACACCGCCCTGCACGAGGAGGTGGAAGCCATGCTCTGCGAATACACCCACAAGAAGTACGGCTACCTGCTCAACTTCGGCTATCAAGGACAGATTAGCATCCTCGACACCATCGTCAGCCTGCGCGACGTCATCGTCTACGACAGCGAGGCCCACGCCTGCCTCATCGACGGTTTCCGCGTGACCGGCGCCAAGCGTTTCAAATATCAGCACAACGATATCGACAGCCTGCGCAAGCAACTCACCCAGGCCACTGCCTTGGCCGAGAAGCAGGGCGGCGGCATCCTGGTGGCCACCGAGGGCGTCTACGGCATGGAGGGCGATCTGGGCGCCTTAGACAAGATTTGCGCCCTGAAGAAAGAGTTCGACTTCCGCATCCTCATCGATGATGCCCACGGCATGGGCGTGATGGGACCCGAAGGCCGCGGCACCCACACCCATTTCCACTGCGAGGACGACATCGACCTCTACTTCTGCGCCTTTGCCAAGACCATGGCCATCATTGGCGGTTTCATCGGTTGCAACGACCCCGACATCATCACCTATCTGCGTTTCAACATGCGCAGCCAGATTTATGCCAAGAGCCTGCCCATGGCCATTGTCTACGGTGTCAAACGCCGTCTCGAAATCATCAACCAGCACCCCGAGTTCCGCGAGAAGCTGTGGGAACTCTCCAACTACCTCCAGCACTCGCTGCAGGCCGAAGGATTCAACACCGGTGTCACCGAGTCGCCCGTCACCCCCGTCTTCTTCCCCGGCGACGTCAACCAGGGCACCAACGTGGTGGTAGACCTGCGCGAGAATTATGGCATCTTCTGCTCCATCGTGGTCTATCCCGTCGTGCCCAAGGGCCAGATTATGCTCCGCATCATCCCCACCGCTGCCCACACCAAGGAACAGGCCGACCGCACCATCGCCGTCTTCAAGGAGGTGAAGAAGAAACTGGATGCAGGCGAGTACAACAAGCCCATGCCCGACATGCACATCCGCAAATAGTTCCCGTGCGACCCCACCCAAAGGATTGGAACCAATAAAAACAATGTAATTAGGAATAAAAAATATGACTATCCGCATCAATCTGAAGATGTCTTGAAGGGACTAACTCTCTATAACCCCAGACAAGAAAAACCCCTTTTTTCGCAGTCTGGGGTCATGGCATCCAGACTTCTCGGCATCCCGAAGGGTCGCGATTTCAACAGTTCAGACCTTTGCGAATAATCATGATAAACAAACAATTGAACGTGAAATATAAACTTATTTGTAAGAAATGCGGCAAAACCATCGGCACCTTCCGCGAGTGGTTTGCCAACGACCAGAAATGTGAGTGTGGTTCCAATTATGCCGAGGTGGTCTACCCCGAGACCCACTACCGCAACCTGCCCGACTACTTCAAGGACGATGTGAAGAGTCACTTCCACTATTTCGAATACCTCCCCCTCGAACACAAAGAGAACATCGTCTCCCTGGGCGAGGGGGCCATTCCCATGGAGCGTTGGGAGCACATGGAGCGCACCGCCAAGGAGCAGTACGGCATTGATTGCAAAGTGTATATGTACCGCAACGACCTCAACGGCGGCACAGCCTCTTTCAAGGATGTCAGCGGCTCCTTGGCCGCTTCGGTCATGAAGGAAAACGGCGTCAAGGAGTACTGTCTGGCCTCCACCGGCAACGCCGGCACGGCCTACGCCACCTATCTGGCCAAGGCCGGCATCAAGTTCACCTGCTTCAGTCCCAGCTGGGTCGACGACAAGACGGCCGACAGCATCCGCAAGACTGGCCAGACGCTTATTGTAAGCAAGGGCACCTACGGCGACGCCAAGGCCGAATGTGCCGAATATCACAAGCAAACCGGAGTCATGATGTCCTGCGGCAACACCGACCCCATCCGGGTCGAGAGCAAGCGCACCATTGTCTTCGAGTGCCTGCGCCAATTGGGTCAGCTGCCCACGGTCTATATGCAGGCCGTGGCGGGCGGCACCAGCCCCATTGCCTTCGAGAAGGGGTTCCGCGACATTCGGCCCGACTATCCCCAGTGCCACATGCCCCGCATGTTGCTGGTGCAGCAGGACGAGTGCGACCCCATGGTCACCGCTTGGGAGTGGGCCAAGGAGCACAACTTCCCCATCGATTTCGAGCACCACTACGAGGCCAAGAAGGACTGCCACACCCGCATCGGCATCCTCACCGCTGCCAATCCTGGCAACTATCCCATCGTGGCCCCGCTGGTGCGCAACAGTGGCGGCGACTTCATCCGTGTCGAAGAGGCCAGCCTGCCCCAGTTCGGCCTGCAAATGAAGCGCGAGACTGGCATACTCATGGGACCTGCCTCCATGGTCTGCTATGCCGGTTTCTACCGCGCACTGGAGCAAGGCCTCATCAAGCAAAATGACGTCGTCCTCCTCAACTGCGGCGAAGGCAGCCTCCGCTCGCAGTGGTTTGTGGACGAGGTGGCCAAATTAGAGAACAAATGATCGACTTCCACAACAAAGTTGTTTGGATAACGGGGGCTTCGTCGGGCATCGGCGAAGCCTCTGCTTATCGTTTTGCCAAAGCCGGGGCCACCCTCATCCTCACCGCCCGCCAGGCCGAGAAATTGGCACTCGTGGAGGAGAAATGCAGGTCTCTTGGCTCCCCCCAAGTGAAAACACTCCCCTTCGACATTGCCCAACTTGACCAGTTGGAAGCCCTTGCCACACAGGCGTGGGAATGCTTTGGCCGCATCGATGTTTTCTTCAGCAATGCCGGCATCAGCCAGCGCGGCACCACTGCCGACACCGACCTCAGCGTCATCCGCCGCGTCATGGACCTCGACTACTACGCCCCTGTCATTCTCACCAAAGCCCTCCTGCCCGGCATGATAGCCCAGGGAGGCGGCCAGCTGGCCGTCACCACCAGCATTGCAGGGCGGTTCGGCTTCCCCATGCGCTGCGCCTATTCCAGTGCCAAGCACGCCCTCTATGGCTTCTTCGAGACCGTTCAGGCCGAATATTACAAAGACAATATCCATGTCACCATCGTCTGTCCCGGACGTGTGCAGACCAACATCTCGCTCCACGCCCTCGAAAGTGACGGCCGCGAACACGGCCAGATGGATGCCGGGCAGGCCGGAGGCATCACCTCTGAAAAAGCCGCAAATAAAATTGTCCGCGCCATCTATCACCGCCGACTCGAAGTCCTTGTGGGAGGCAAAGAACTCCTCATGGTCCACATCAAACGCTTCTTCCCCACCCTCTGCGCCACCCTCGCCCGCAACATCAAGGCCACATAATTGATGGTATAATTCCCACACATCCATGAAACAATTACGCCTTGCCCTATTCGCATCTCTATTATCTTTCATGGCGCATGGCCAGTCAGTAGTCTTCTCACATCCCGCAGGCTACTATGCCGACAGTTTCCAATTGGCACTTACGCCCAGCAGCCAGTTGGAGGAGGGCTATACTATTCGCTACACACTCAATGGTTTCGACCCCAAGGCCAACAGCAGGCTATATGTAGCCCCAATACCCCTGGACACATCCTGTTTTTCAGAGCATCGGCTGTATGCAGTCAGAAACTGTCCCCCCAGTCTATGGAACCCACCTGATACTGTGGCCCACATCATCGTTGTGCGGGCTGCCATATTCGACCCAATGGGCATCAGGATAAGCAGCATCCAGACAGCCTCTTATTTCATTCAGAATCTATGCCACAAGGCCGCCTCTCTCCCCATTCTCTCCATCTGTGTCGACTCAGCGGCTCTACTCTCACAAGTCAGCGGTATTTTCGTCCCGGGCATCTATTTCAACCCCGAAAACGACCAGTGGACCGGAAACTACTACCTTACGGGTAAGAATTGGGAGAAGATTGCCCATCTGGACTACTTCAGCCCAAGCGACCACTTGCTCAGCCTCCATTGTGGCATCCGTGCTCACGGGGGCAACTCTAGGCGCTTTATGCAAAAAGGATTTTCTCTGTATGCCCGAGAGGAATACGGCAAGAAAAACTTCGGCTATGCCTTCTTTCCCAACACCAATTTCAAAAAATACAAAAGACTGTGCCTGAAACCCCTCGCTTCTTCTTGGACTGATGCCGGCATCCAAGACTGGCTTAGCCAACATATGGCACGAAGCCTAAAGTTCGACCATCTTGCCGTCAGACCCATCACATTATACCTCAATGGTGAGTACTGGGGTATATATCTACTAGAGGAAAAGCCCGACGAACATTTTGTGGAGAACCACTATGGCTATGAAGATGACGATGTAGACCTCATCGAACGTTGGTCTGGTTTGGTCCTAAACGGCATTGGCACAGGGTTCAGCCAACTGATGGATTTTGTGGACAAATCCGACTTGTCCATCGATGAAAATTACCAGCACCTATGCAGACTCATAGATATGTCCGCCTTTATCGATTACCAGTTGTTTGAAATGTTCATTGGCAATCACGACTGGCCGGCAAACAATATGCGCTGTTGGCAATACCGCGACACTCCGTGGCGTTGGATTTATTACGACGGCGACGGGGCCATGGGTTCCGTCAACTCTATGGACAATATCTTTTGTGAGGACGAAGGCGATGGGTGGCCCTCTAACGCCCAGTCCACCTTATTATTCCGCAAATTGCTTTGCAACAGTAATTTTTCACAACAGCTCATCCAGCGGTTGGAGGAAATCCTCAAGTTGCTGAACCCGAGCGCCCTGTCCTATCTCATCGACTCCACCCAGTCTGTACTGGCAACAGAGATTCCGTATCAAATAGCACGATTTGGTTACCCCCAAAGTGTCGCCAGCTGGAATGAGGACATTCGCAACATCAGAACCTATTTTAGACAGGCCCCACAAGCCATGCAAAGCAAGCTCCACGACAAAATCAATCATTATCACAGTCTCAAAATCTACCCCAACCCGATATAGTCAGACTTTATCGTCCAGTACTTTTCCTCGCATTCCGGACAGGAAAGAGCCATCGTGTCCGACCTCATGGGCAGAACTGTCCTGTCCCTAGTCCAGCCAGTCCAAAAAGGCCTCAACCATATCCCATTCCATCTGAACATCCCCACTGGGGTTTATGTCCTCCGCATCGGCCAACACTCGGCCAAAATTATTGTAGGGGACCTCTAAAGCTTTTTGTTGCCACTTTCTTCTTGTCAAAAACACACATCCGGTCACAGCTTCACCTTGTACAGGCCCATTAGGCGGAAGAAGAACTTGGGGAAGGGCTTCTTGCGGTCTCTTTTTAGCATGTCTATGGCTATGTGGGGTTTCTTCATGATGGTCAGCTTGTGGGCCTCCACCAGCTCTATCAGGGTGCCGTCGGGGTCCTCGATATAGGTGAAATGGCCGCTAGCCTCACCCATGTCGAAATGGCCGTCGTCCTTGCAGCTGTCCACCGTAAAGGGGTAGCCCAAGGCGTTGCTGCGCTTCTCCAACTCCCGCATATTGGTCACGTCGAAACAGATCTGAATGAACCCGGGGTCGCCCCAATAGCGTCCCTCATAAATCTTGCGGGGCGCGCGGTCCAACGCCTGCACCAATTCTATAGTACTGTTGCCATAGAGGGGTGCAAAGGCACCTTCACGCCTTTTGGAATGGGTCAGCAGCACGCGGCGGTACTGCTGGTCGCCCCCCTTCATAAATTGTAGGTCTTCAAAACATCCCGTCTTGTCATACACCACCGTGTCGTAGCCCAGCAGGTCACTGTACAGCGATGCCGTCTTGTCAATATCTGTGCAGCCCTTCATGGCACCCACGATGCCGCCTCCCAGCGTGTGCTGATTGATGAAGATGCTGCTGTCCTTGACTATCTGAAAAAAGTTGCCCCAGGGGTCTTGGACAAAGAATGTGTCTGTGCCGTCGGGCATTTGCACCAGTGGCCCCACCTTGTCGTATTTGGCTGCCAGCTGCTGACGGAATGCCTTGGGGTCGTGGCTCTTGATTTTGGCGGCAAAGATTCCCAAGTCACCCACCTGCACCTCAAATCCGATGGGTTGTGGGGTACGCTCCGAATACTGCCATATCTCAAAGCCGCCACCCCCTTGCAGGTTCACGGCAATGCAGGCGTGGCGTTTCTGCGCCTTGCCGCCCGTGTAAGGCAGCATACGCTCTGCCACCGTGTCGTCCTCCAGTATGCGCACATCCATCTGAAACATCTCAATATACCATTTCCAAGCCTCGCTGAAATTCATGCAGCCAACGCCAACCTGCTGTATACCAGCAATAATATAATTATTTTCCATTACAATAAATCTTATTATTACGAAATGCAAAAATACATTTTTTTCTGCAAATAACAACAATCTCTACAAAACCTTCTATCCAGCGCAGATTCATCATCAAAGTGCACTATTTCGCAAATCCTTATACTCAATGGGGCTGGATTGCAAATTCAGACCAACGGCACGAACATCCGCTGTGTCGGGACATCCACTAGGTCAGTAACAACCCCGGGTCGGGCACCCCCAACGGAACGGCACGAACAACCGCCGGGTCGGGAAGCACCAATGCCAAAATACAAATGGCAGCCATCAAAAACCGTGGCTCCCGCAACCTCGACTTCTTCCTCTGCCGTGTGGCCAACTTTCTATAACCCATCACATCAAAATTCAATTGGCTCTAGTTTGATAAAAGACTGATTTTTAGCAGCCTCGAAGAGGCTGAATCTCAATAACCCCATACTAAGCGACCAACGGGAGCGCAGTGTGGGGATAGCGAAACCCCTACTACTCAGCGTGT
>DFDY01000121.1:5447-5759 GCA_002368955.1 Bacteroidales bacterium UBA3816 | reverse complement strand
TGGTTTGGCAAGAAAGACAAGATTACCCTTGCCATGCTCAAGCAAATCGGCGTTGAGGGCATTGTAACCGCCCTTCACGATGTGCCCCTGGGCGAAGTATGGACACGCGAGAAGATTCGCGACCTGCGCGAGTATATTGATAGTTACGGCATGCGCTGGAGTGTTGTGGAAAGCCTGCCCGTGGTGGAGACCATCAAATATGGAGGTCCCGACCGCGATGAGCAGATTGAAGTCTACAAGAAATCGCTCCGCAATCTGGCCGCCGAAGGCATTCATTGCATCTGCTATAACTTCATGCCCGTGCTCGACTGG
>DFDY01000121.1:205-5397 GCA_002368955.1 Bacteroidales bacterium UBA3816 | reverse complement strand
TGCTCGACTGGGCGCGCACCGACCTTCTGCACAACAATCCCAACGGAGCCACCAACCTCTACTTCAACTATGCTGAGTTCGCCTATTTCGATATTTATATACTCAAACGTGAGGGCGCACGCGAGGAATGGGCAGCCTTCCAATTCCCCAAGGGTGTGGGCGAGGGACGTAATGTGCTGGCAGAGGCCGACGAGCTGGCAAAGACCATGACACCCGAGAAAGACCACCAGCTGGTAGAGAATATCGTCATCAAGACACAAGGCTTCGTGAGCGGCAACTTCAGCGAAAACGACGAGGCTCCCATTCAGAAATTCCGTGAGTTCCTCAACTTGTATAAAGGCATCGACAAGAAGCAGTTGCGCGAGAATATGAAATATTTCCTTGAGGCTATTATGCCCACTTGCGAAGAGTGCGACATGCTGATGTGCGTACACCCTGACGACCCTCCCATTGAGATTCTTGGCCTGCCTCGCATCGTGCGCACCGAGGAAGACATTGAGTGGTTCCTCAATGCCGTTCCCAACCGCCACAACGGCCTTACATTCTGCGCCGGAAGCCTCTCTGCCGGGGCCTATAACAATGTCGTAGAGCTGGCCAGGAAGTTCGCCTCACGCACCCACTTCGTGCACCTTCGCTCTTGCCATATTTTCCCCAACGGCGACTTCACCGAGGCATCGCATCTGGGTGGACGCGCTGACATCATAGAGCTCTGCCGCATCTTTGAGCGCGAGAACCCCAAACTGCCTATGCGCGTTGACCATGGCATGACCTTCACCGATGAGCCAGGAGGCATTTTCGACGAGTCGGGCCACGGGCACAATGCCGGCTACACCCTGCTGGGACGTATGTTTGCACTTGGCCAGGTGCAGGGCATATTGGCCACTGTCGACCGTGAGTTAGGAATTGAGTATAAACAACCAGGATTCTACGATTAATATGAAACTGAATGACATACTGAGCAGCCATTTCGACGCTGCTGAATGGGAATCAAAGGGCTATCAACTGCCCAAGTTCGACATCAAGGCTGTGCGAGAGAAAACCGCCAAGGAACCCACGTGGGTTCACTTCGGAGGTGGCAACATTTTCCGTGCTTTCCCGGCAGCCATTCTCAACGACGCCCTTAATACGGGTAAATACGACCGTGGCGTCATCGTGGCAGAAACCTTCGATTTTGAAGTGGTCGACAAGGCTTACACTCCCTACAACAACCTCTCGCTACTGGTAAGCCTGCAATCGTCGGGAACCATCGAGAAGAAAGTCATCGCATCGGTCACAGAGGCCCTGAAGGCAGACTATCAGTTCGCCGACTGGCAGCGTCTGGTAGACATTTTCCGCAATCCCTCGTTGCAGATGATTTCGTTCACCATTACAGAGAAAGGCTATAGCTACAATGAGGCCGACCTCGCACGAGGCCTGCAGCCCGTCTTTGCCATGGGTAAGGTCTGCGCCCTGCTTTATGAGCGCTATCAGGCAGGCCAGTTGCCACTCACCGTTCAGAGCATGGACAACTGCTCGCACAATGGCGACAAAGTGAAAGCCGGTGTTTTCGCCTATGCTGAGCGATGGGTAAGCGAAGGACTGGTGCCAGCCGGCTTCATCGACTACCTGAAAGATGAGACGAGAATTACCTTCCCGTGGTCGATGATAGACAAAATCACCCCCCGCCCACACGAGAAAGTGAAAGAGATGCTTGCTGAAGACGGCTTCGAGGACAACAACTACATTGAGACCGAGAAGCACACCTTTACTGCTCCCTTCGTCAATGCCGAGGAAGTGCAATACCTGGTCATCGAGGACAACTACACCAACGGCCGTCCCCCACTCCATTTGGGCGGAGCACTCTATACCACTCGCGAGACTGTTGACAAGGTGGAGACCATGAAGGTAACCACCTGCTTGAATCCGCTTCATACCGCCATGTCGATTTATGGATGCATGCTCGGCTACACGCTCATCTCTGCCGAAATGGCCGACGACGACCTGCGCTCATTCATTCAGAAGATAGGCTACATCGAAGCCATGCCTGTAGTCACCGACCCTGGCGTGCTCAACCCCTATGAGTTCATCGGAGCAGTCATCAACCGCCGTCTGCCCAACCCCTTCATGCCTGATGCACCTCAGCGCATCGCAATGGACACCAGTCAGAAGCTGCCCATCCGCTTCGGCGAGACGATCAAGGCCTATCTCGCCTCCGACACGCTGGACGTGCGGGAGCTCAAGCTGATCCCGCTGGTCTTCGCCGGCTGGCTGCGCTACCTGATGGCNNCAGAAACTGCCCATCCGCTTTGGCGAGACCATCAAGAAATATATTGCTCGAGGCCTCGACATGGGCAATCTGCAGCTCATTCCGCTTACACTTGCCGGCTATGCCCGCTATCTGAAAGGGATTGACGACAACGGAGAGCCATTTAGTCCCTCTCCCGACCCCATGCTGGCTGAGTTGCAAGCCATTGTGGCTCCGCTCGAGGTGGGCAAGACAGAGCAGGACTATAGTTGCCTGCATACCCTTTACAGCCGTAAGGATGTGTTTGGCCTCGACCTCTACGAGGCAGGTTTGGGCGAACAGATTGAAGGTATGGTGAAGGAGCTCTATGCAGGCAAGGGTGCCGTTAGAGCCACACTACATAAGTATGTAGCAGCCCGATAAGCTATTTTCAAACCAACAGAAAGGCAGGAGAAACACTCTCCTGCCTTTTTTATTCATTTCAATTAGAAACTATTAATGCCGATTAGAAACCCAGAGTTACTCATTAGGAACCTAGAGATGCCCTTTAGGAACCTGGAGTTGCCCTTTAGAAACCTGGAGTTGCCCTTTAGGAACCTAGAGTTATCGTTTACAACTCTGCCGTGTATGACTTGCCAAGGTCAACAAGCTCTAGAATCTCAGCGTCGGTGGTCAAGGGGAAATCGCCACGCACACGATTCTTCAGTGTAGCAGCTGCCAAGGCATAGTCAACCCAACGCTGGTTGTCGTCCGGGAAGTTGATAGCGGCATGAATGCTGCCAGCAGCAAAGGCGTCACCCACTCCTACAGGATCGATGACGGGAGTGATATCTTGCACTTTCGATGTGAACATCTTACCATCAGCCAGCATTAAAGCGGTCAGCTCATGGTGCGTAGGACTTACCTGATTGCGAACGCCAATAATCATGTGGCCGCAACGTGGACATAGTTCGTGCAACTGCTCGAACCATTTTGCATAAGCTTCCTTGTCGGGAGCTTCGCCGGTGGGAGTGCGGAACGGAATGGGGTCGTGCTGGCAAATGAACTCATATTCCAACACATCGCCAAACATAATGTCTGCCCTCTGCATCATCCGGGTCAGCGTCTCGCGGGCATCGGCACCATACTCCCAAAGATTCTTGCGATAATTGATGTCGAAAGAGATGGTTACCCCTAATTCATCAGCCACGTCAAGCGCCTCAAACACCGCATCAGCTGCCGACTGGGAAATGGCAGCACAAATGCCCGACGTATGGAACACGCTAGCGTCCTTCAGTATGGTGTGCCAGTCGATATCGCCAGGCTTCAAGGTGGAATAAGCCGTGTCATAACGGTCGTAAACCGTCTTGGATTTCTGTCGTGATGCACCTTGCTGTAAGAAATAAGAACCTATCTTGTTGCCGTGGAAAAGCACCTGGCTGGTGTCAACCCCATAAAAGGCAATACGGTCGGAAGCTGCATGGCCCGCCTTATTCTCTGGCAATCGGGTCACATACGCCACATGGTCGCCAAGTGTTGCCAACGATACAGCCACGTTGGCCTCGCTGCCACCAAAACGTGCCTCATCGTAATTCAAGTCCTCCACACGTACGCCGGCTTCAGGCATACGAAGCATTAACTCACCGAATGTTACTGTTTTTTTCATGTTGTTCTACATAAATAGCTCTGCAAAATTACAAAATAATTCTCAATAAGCGGCTATTTTCCTCTTTTTTTTCTGTCTATTCATCCTCTCTGTCGCATTTATGATGCACAAGGTGGTTATCTTCGTCTCAGTCAAAAGGAAAATGATGCGGCAGAAGAATAAATCAGCTAAAAAATTTGGCCAAAACAAAAAAAAATACTACTTTTGCATCGATTTTATACAATACCCATTGTTTCCGTTCGCGAAACACTAAAATCATCAACATTTCTACGTATATATCAACACGTACATAAATTATGTATAGCAAAGACGAATTATTATCAAAGAATATCTCCGATTTGGAAGATATTGCAAAAGAACTAGGTATATCAGTTGCCTCAAGTGACTCTCTTGACGGTGCTGTATATGCTATTCTAGACAAGCAAGCAGAAGTAGAGGGTAACAAGAATCCCATGGGAACCAAGCGCAAGCGTACCAGGATATTAAAGAAAGACACCGACAGAGTTTATTCTGTAAATGGAAAAGACGGTGAGAACTTCGATTTGAAAAAGCCGGGAAAGACCGCCGAGCCCATGCCCTTGTTCAAGGATATCAAGCAGGAGCCAGCCCAGGAGCCTGTCCAGGAAGAACCACAGGAGCAGCCGCAAGAGCCCAAGGCAACAACAAGAAGGCAAACGAAGAAGAAAGTGGAAGAAGAGCCCAAAGAACTTCCCGCCACTACCCCGGAAGCCGACCCGCTTGCTCAGTTCCCCAAGCACAGAGGCAGAAAGTCAAAGGCTGAGTTGGCAGCCATTGCCGCCGCAGAAACCGCTATGCAGCAGCCCGTGGATGATGAGCCGCAAAAGAGTGATACTGAAGAGCAGCAGCCGACGGATGCGCCTGCCGAGAATGTAGAGGAGATGACAGAGGAGGCTTATGTCCCCGAAGCAGAGTTTGCCTCTGGCACAGATGGTGATGCTCCCTCAAACGACGAGGACACCAACGACCTCATAGCCCAGTTGCAAGCCAAGGTGAATGCCCACAACGAGGCTGAGGGTGAAATGAGAGAAGAGCCTGTCGACGGAGTGTGGGAAGGAGATCCCGGTGATGGAACAGACTTCATTGTGGCGGTCGACCTGCCCATTGAAGACCATGCTGCACTTCCCAGTTACGACATGTTCGACAACCCCACCACTCCCATGATGCAACCTCAGGTGAGCTATCAGCAGCCTGCTCCCCTGCCCGTCAGCGAGTCTTACGATTTCTCCGATCTTATCACCGGAAATGGTGTGCTCGAGATCATGCCCGACGGCTATGGGTTCCTGCGCTCCAGCGACTACAACT
>DFDY01000121.1:0-163 GCA_002368955.1 Bacteroidales bacterium UBA3816 | reverse complement strand
CCAGCGACTACAACTACCTCTCATCCCCCGATGATATCTATGTGTCGAACACGCTCATCAAGCGCTACAGCCTCAAGACTGGCGATGTAGTAGAGTGCCATGTGCGCCCGCCACATGAGGGTGAGAAGTACTTCCCGCTCACCAGCATTGACAAAATCAACGG
>DFDY01000018.1:9469-17351 GCA_002368955.1 Bacteroidales bacterium UBA3816 | reverse complement strand
GATGGTCACGTCGTAGCCCATCTTGGCCAGGTCGCCAGCACAGGTGAGGCCGGTGGGGCCGGAGCCGATGATGGCAATTTTGATGCCGTTGCTGGCAGGTTTCTCAACAGGCTTGTTGTCCTTGTGCTCGCGGTTCCAGTCGGCCACAAAACGCTCCAGGGCTCCGATGGCGATGGGCTCACCCTTCACACCGAGGATGCACTTGCCCTCGCACTGGTTCTCCTGCGGGCAGACACGGCCGCAGACGGCAGGCAGAGAGGAGTCTTGGGCGATGATGGCACCGGCTTTGCGGAAGTCTTTTTCGGCCACGGCGGCAATGAATTCGGGGATGTCAATGCTGACAGGGCACTTAGTGCGGCACATGGGTTTCTTGCAGTGGAGGCAACGCTTGGCTTCGGCAATGGCCTGTGCCTCGGTGAAGCCGTAGGAGACCTCTTGGAAGTTGGTGGCACGCACCTTGGGGTCCTGCTCTTCGGGTTTCTCGCGCTTGGTGGCCTTGGCAATTTCGGCCTCCACGGCATCGGTCAGAGAGCAGCGGTGGTCAACGGGACCGCCCTCTTCTGCCACGGTAGCGATACGATATTTCTTGGCATCGGGTTTCTTCAGGCGGCGGCCAGCCTCGTCGAAATCAACCAGATGGCCGTCGAATTCGGGACCGTCGACACAGGTGAACTTCACCTTGTCGCCCACGGTCACACGGCAAGCACCGCACATGCCCGTGCCGTCCACCATCATGCAGTTCATGCTCACGATGGTCTTCAGGTTGAGCTCCTTGGTGAGGAGGGAGGTGAATTTCATCATGGGGATGGGACCGATGGCCACACAGTGGGTGTAGACCTTGCCATCTTCCTGCACGAGGGATTTGATTTTGTTGGTCACCAGACCGTGCTCGCCATAGGAGCCGTCGTCGGTCATGAGGTAGAGGTTGTCCACCACGCTGCGCATCTTGTCCTCAAAGAAGATGAGGTCCTTGGTGCGGGCACCCAGCACGCAGTCGCAGGCGATGCCGTGTTCGCGGCACCATTTGGCCTGGGGATAGACGGGGGCAGTGCCCACGCCACCGGCTACGAAGAGCACATGGAGGTTCTTGCGCTCGGCCTCGGGGACTTCGAGCAGTTCGCTGGCACGACCCAGGGGGCCAACGATGGTGAAGATTGCGTCGCCTTCATTCATTTCGGCCAGTTTGCGGGTGCTGTCGCCCACAACTTGGTAAACGATAGTGACGCTTTCTTTCTCTTTGTCAATGTCGCAGATGGTCAGGGGCACGCGCTCGCCCTTGGCATCGGGAATGACGATGACGAATTGGCCGGGTTTGCCGCTCTCGGCAATCCAGGGAGACTTAATCTCCATCAGGTAAAGCTCGTTGCTGGTGAGCTTTTCTTTATGCAATATCGTATACATGATATGATTAGTTAGAATTTATAAATGTACTTTTTTTGAATTTGCAAAGATACGAAGAAAAAATGACATAAAGAAAAAATAAATATTTATATATATAACCGTGATTTTCTTGCCCCATAAATTCTCTTATGTGATGCAATAAAACAAACCTTTTTGCGTTTTCAAAAATATAATAAGAACAATTGAGATAAATGAGACGAAATAGTTTATTACGGCTTCTTCCGCTAGTGGCTGCGACAGTTTTGACTGCCTGTGGGGGAAATGAAGTGGTGGTGGAGCAGCCGCTCTATCCCACAACGGGAGCCATCAACGCCCGTTTTTCGGTGGACGAGAACGTGACAGTGATTTTCTCGCAGGGAAATCTGCAGTATCAGGCCTCGACCCAAAAGTGGCGTTTTGCCAACAACCAGTATGATGTGATTGGTGTGGCCAACCAGATGATTGACACTACTTATAATGGTTGGATAGACCTTTTCGGCTGGGGCACTTCGGGCTATGAGGGATTGATGCCATACTCCACCGAGGACACCAGTTTGCACTATGTGCCAGCCCAAATGGACATATCGGAGACCGAGTATGACTGGGGGGTGCACAATGCCATTTCCAATGGTGGCAATGCCGTGGGTCAGTGGCGCACACTAACATTGAAGGAATGGCAGCATCTGCTCTTTTTCCGTGAGGGGGCATCGCTCCGCCGGGCGTTGGCCACCATTGAGCATGTGGGACCATCCGGCAGCGACATGGTTGGCATGGTGCTTCTGCCCGACAAATGGGAATTGCCCAGCCAGGTGTCTTTCACCCCAGGGAGCGTCAATGGTTTTCAAACCAATGTCTTCACCGCAGGCGACTGGAATTTGATGCAGAATGCCGGTGCCGTCTTTCTGCCAGCCGGTGGTTATCGCAACATCACCCAAATCGAGCTGGTGGGAAGCTATGGATGCTACTGGACTTCCTCTTTTTATACTGATGACTCTGCCTACGAACTATATTTTCAGCCATCGGGATGGGATTTCTATACTACTGCCCGTTCCATTGGCCATAGTGTCCGTTTGGTCATGAACAAATAATAAAAATGATTGTCCACAATTGGCACATTGGCAAGGTCGTTTTCGTTCTTCGCGGCGCATTGTGTCACTATCCATTTTCGACATTAATAATCTTAATAACTAAATTGCTTGATTATGAAAAAGTTTCTATTGTTTACATTAACCGCTAGTTTGGGTCTTTTTGCCATGGCTCAGCAACCTACAGTTAAGGCACAAGGCCAAGTGAAAGGCGACACCAAGGTTACCTTCACCTCCTCCAGTGCTCCCAACAAGCAGGACAACAAAGACCGCATCCATATTTCCGAAAATGTGTTGAAGTATGGACAGGAGAATGTAATTAAATTTTCGGTTGACAAGATTCAGGACAAACAGCTTATTGTCAAGGTGGTGTCGGAGGACTTATGTGCTTTCCGCAAGGGTGAAAAGTTCGGCGAGTATGTCTTCACCCCGAAGGTCCAGAGGGGCACGGTTAAGGTCCGAGTAGGCTATATGGACGTGCTGGGTGCTTATCAGAACTTGGGCAATGTGGAGCTTTATATAGGTGTCCGCGAGCGTGCCGAAGGTGACAATGCCCGTTCCGAAGGTCAGGCCGAACGTGCCAATACTGAGGCCCAATGCCAGACCGACAATCCTTCTGACAACAACAGAACTGTCACTACCCGTAGAACAGAAGTCATTACCGAACAGACGGTTGTGGAATAAACGGCCTATTTTTCCCGCACGGTGGTCAGGGCATAGCCACGTTCTGTATTCAGCGATGATTCCATAATGATGTCTTGGGGCCGTCCGGAAAGCAGTTCCTTGATGGTGCTGTTGATGCCGGTGCCTGTGTATTTGAACAGGGCTTCTTTCTGAGTCCAGAGGGTGGCAAATTCCTGATCGGGATGTTCGGCCTGCTGCACGCGAAGCACTTCTTGTGCATTCATGGTGTATTCCAGTAGGCTTTGCGTCGGTTGTTTAAAACCTTCCACGTCCACTCCCACAGGACCGTCGCCAATGACAACGGCTATAGCCAACTTGGTGTGGCTTAGGTTGAAATAGACTCCTGCCACATCCTTTAGTTCTGGTTTGCCGTGTGCGTTGCGCTCAAATTCGGGCAGGCAGTCGCTTGTAATCAATCCGTGCTCAACCAGTAACTGGTGAAGAATAGTATAAGATTTCAGGCAGGTGTACTGCCCAAAGAGGTGCTTGAACCGCAATGCTTCCTGTCGACGCTGTTCTGACACCAAGGGCAGCAATTTTTGCACCTCATCTTCGGTGCACTGCTCCATGTTTTCAAATAATCTCAGGTAGAACATATATGCTTGAAAAAACAGGTGTCTGGAATACTTTGTTTGATGGGTAATCCAGACACCTCAATTAGCACACTAGGCGGTTAGAAATTCTTGATAGCCGCCTGAAAGGTTTGAATGATGCTGCGAGAAGAGTAGGTGGCACCGCTCACGACGTCTACGTCGTGTTTGCGTGCCCGTTTGGGTTTCAGCCCATCCCAGCTGTTCAGCAGTCCGGCGTCAATCACCCGTTGCAGGAAATTGGGAGTCTCCATGTTGTCCAAAAGCACCACCTTTTGTATGCGCTGTTTGGCATTCAGAGCCACCATCAGCGGAGTTTCTCCGGCATAGCCTTTGATGCCGTCGCTGGCAGGCTTTGAATAGACGGCGTAGCCAATGACGGCCTGCTTGGCATCGTAAACCACCGTCCATTTGGCTTCCTTCTTGATGCTTTTGGCCTTGGGGTAGGCCTTGACAATTTCGGCAGGCAGCTGCGCCATTACTGGCAGCACCATTAGGCTCAGCAGAGCCATTACGATTACTCTCTTCATCTATTATTCGGCAAAATATTCGTAGAAATAGGGGATGGTCTCAATGCCTTTGAAGAACTGCTCCAGCGGGTAGTTCTCGTTGGGGGCATGAATGTCGTCGCTGCCCAGGCCGAAGCCCATCAGGATGCTCTTGATGCCCAAGATGTTCTCAAATCCGGCAATGATGGGGATGCTTCCGCCACTGCGGGTGGGGATGGGGCGTTTGCCATAGGTGGTCTCCATAGCCTTTTCGGCAGCCTTGTAGGCCTTCATCTCCAGAGGGCTGACGTAGGCGGCACCACCATGGCAGGGAGTCACCTTCACGGACACGCAGTCGGGAGCGATGCTCTCGAAATATTTCTGGAACAGCTCGCTAATCTTGTGGAAGTCCTGATTGGCCACCAGTCGGGTGCTGATTTTGGCGTAGGCCTTGCTGGGCAGCACCGTTTTCGAGCCTTCGCCCGTATAGCCGCCCCAAATGCCGCAAACGTCCAAGCAGGGACGGATGCCTGTGCGCTCCTTGGTGGTGAATCCCTTCTCGCCGTGGACGGCCTTGATGTCCAGCTCTTTCTTGTAGGCCTCTTCATCGAAAGGTGCCTGGGCCATCAGGGCGCGTTCCTCGTCGCTGATAACCAACACATCGTCGTAGAAACCGGGGATGGTGATGTGGTTGTTCTCGTCGTGCAATCCGGCAATCATCTTGCAAAGGATGTTGATGGGATTGGCCACGGCACCGCCGTAGATGCCGCTGTGCAAGTCGTGGTTGGCACCGGTGACTTCCACCTCCCAGTAGCAGAGGCCGCGCAAGCCGCTGGTGATGCTGGGCACGTTGGGAGCAATCATGCTGGTGTCGCTCACCAGAATAACGTCGGCCTTGAGCATCTCCTTGTGGGCTTCGCAGAAGCCGTAAAGACTGCCAGAACCAATCTCTTCCTCTCCTTCGATCATGAACTTTACGTTGCAGGGCAGCTGGCCGGTCTTCACCATGAATTCGAAGGCCTTGGCCTGCATAAAGCTCTGACCCTTATCGTCGTCGGCACCGCGGGCCCATATCTTGCCGTCCTTAACGACAGGCTCAAAAGGGGTGGTGCGCCACTCGGCCAGAGGCTCCACTGGCATCACGTCCATGTGGCCGTAAACCAGTACGGTGGGTTTCTTGGGGTCGATAATCTTCTCGCCGTAGGTCACCGGGTTGCCCACGGTGGGCATCACTTCGGCTTTGTCGCAGCCGGCCTGCAGCAGATATTCTCTCCATTTTTCGGCACAGCGCATCATGTCGGCCTTGTGCTCGCTTTCGGCACTGATGGAAGGGATGCGGATGAGGTCAAACAATTCTTCTAAGAAGCGGTCTTTGTTAGCTTCAATGTATGCTTTTACGTCTTTCATATATGATGAGTTTTTTAATTATTTCAATGTGTTCGTGTTGCTCTTAGCTCTTGGCATAGTGCTGGAAGAAGGCAACGGCTGTTTCGATGCCTTTATAAAAGCGGTCGAGGCGGTAGTTTTCATTGGGTGCGTGGATGTTGTCGGCCCCCAAGCCGAAGCCCAGCAGTATGCTCTTCAGCCCCAGCTCCTGTTCGAAATCGCTCACGATGCTGATGGAACAGCCGCTGTGGGCGGGAATGGGCTGCATGCCGTAGGTGTCCTGCATGGCCTTTTCGGCGGCTTTATATTCGGGCAGGTCGATGGGACAGACATAGGGCATGCCTTTCTCGTAGAAAGTGAACTCAATCTTCACGCTCTCGGGACATATGCTTCGGAAATAGTCCTCCACCAGTCGGGCAATGCGGTCGGGGTCTTGGCTGGCCACCAGTCGGAACGACAGTTTGGCCCATGCCACCGATGGGATGATGGTCTTGAATCCTTCGCCGCTGTAGCCACCTTGTATGCCGCAGACGTCAAAAGTGGGGCGGATGCCGATGCGCTCCAGGGTGGTGTAGCCCTCCTCGCCGTGCAGCACCTCCACGCCCACGCTCTTCTTGTAGGCCTCGTCGCTATAGGGCGCCTTGTTGATGAGTTCGCGCTCCTCGGGGCTGCAGGTCAGGACGTCGTCATAAAAGCCAGGGATGGTGATGTGTCCTTGCTTGTCCAGCACTGTGCCAATCATCTCGCTCAGCACGTTGATGGGGTTGGACACTGTGCCTCCGAAATCGCCGCTGTGCAGGTCGTGGTCGGGACCGGTCAGGCGCATCTCGAACTTCACCAATCCGCGCAGGCCTGTGGTGATGCTTGGCACCTCGGCACTCACCATGTCGGTGTCACTCACCAAGATGACGTCGGCCATCACCTTTTGTTTGTGTTCCGGAGCCTGAATCCATTCCTTCAGTGCGGGGGAGCCAATCTCTTCCTCGCCCTCCAGCAGGAATTTCACGTTGCAGGGCAGTTTGCCCAGGGCCACCATGGTCTCAAAGGCCTTGGCCTGCATAAAGCTCTGACCCTTGTCGTCGTCGGCGCCACGGGCCCATATTTTGCCATCTTTGATAACGGGTTCGAAGGGCTCCGTCTCCCACAGCTCCAGCGGTGTGACGGGCATTACGTCGTAGTGTCCATATACCAGTACCGTCTTCTTGGCTGGGTCTATTATCTTTTCGCCGTACACTAGTGGGTTGCCCGTGGTGGCGATGATTTCGGCGTGGTCTGCGCCTGCCTCTTTCAGCAGCTGGCACCAGCGTTCGGCACAGCGTTGCATATCGCCCTTGTGCTCGCTCTCAGAGCTGATAGAGGGTATACGGATTAGTGAGAACAACTCTTCGACAAAACGGTCTTTGTGTTGTTCGATATATTCTTTAACTGAATTCATATAACTGTAAATTATAGTGTCATTTAATGTTATTTATCGGATGGTCACTGCCGTGCCAGTTGCCGTCACCATCAGCATTCCGTTGTTTGTGCCCATCACCTCACTGTCCACATGCACTCCCACCACGGCGTTGGCACCCATTCGCATGGCCCGCTGCTCCATCTCGTTCATCGCTTTGGAGCGGGCGGCGCTCAGTTCGTCTTCGTAGGAACTTGAGCGGCCTCCTACGATATTGCGGATTCCGGCAAAGAAATCCTTTACAAAATTCACACCCGTAATCACTTCGCCAAAAACAATTCCGTGGTATTCCACAATCTGGCGGCCTTCAATGGCCTGTGTAGTAGTGATAATCATAATGACAATGTTTAAAAGTTATTTTCGATTCTTGTATGTGGTGATGTTTTTTACTTATTGTTATATAACGTTCTTTTGCAGTCTGTAGTATGTGCTGATGCAAAAAATATTGTATAGCATCTCTATCAAATCCATTTTAAGGTATTGCCCTGCCATAAGCCAACTTTTTGTTGGCTGGCGTAAATAAGAGAGGGGTTGCCATGTTTTATGGCAGCCCCTCTAACAGGTCTATATAAGTGGTTATTAGTACCTTTTCACTGGGAAGGTGAAATAGGTATCGGGGAAGGGCTCTCCTGCAAGTGTGAAGTGCCACCATTCTTCTGGCAGGGGTTTGAATCCGTGGCGCACCATAGCCTTTCGCAGAATCATGCGGTTCTGGAACTGGGTGGCAGTGATGGTGTCGTTGGGGCGATACTGCATCGTCTCAGGGTCGCCGCCGCAGTCGGGATGGCTCTCGGGTCCGAACCAGTCAAACACGCC
>DFDY01000018.1:0-9403 GCA_002368955.1 Bacteroidales bacterium UBA3816 | reverse complement strand
CCCATGTCCACCTCCTTGCCCGTGGCCATGTCCACGATGGTTAGGTCCACCGTCGAACCGCGCGAGTGACCGCTCTTGGCAGCAATATAGCCCTGCTCGAAGAGCACTGACTTGTCCACATGGGGGTAGAAATAGGGCTTCATGGCAGTGTCGTTCAGGTCTTCGGCCCAGCGTTTAAAGTGGTCCACGGCCATCTGTGGGCGGTAGGCATCGTATATCTTCAGACGGTAGCCCTGCTGCTTCAGGTCGTTGCTCACGGCACACAGGCTGTCGGCAGCCTGTCGGGTCATGAGGGCGATAGGCTCCTGATAGCCGTCCACGCGGGTTCCAACGAAGTTGTAGGTACTGTAGTAACGGATTTCCAAAATGGCGTCGGGCACCGCGTCGGTGATGACGGTGAAATAACTGGCATCGGCCTCTGCTGGAGTCACCATGTCTGCTTTCTTGCACGACGAGAGCACACTGCCGCACACCAACAGCAATGTGGCTAACTTCCATAATCTTAGACTATTCATATACAATAATATTTGTTATTTAATTCTGCAAAGGTACGTTTTTATTGCGATATGGCAAAAAAAACTTCCAGACAGATATGCCTGACTCACAATATGGAATCAAATAAAACAATTTTTAGAAGTCATTTACATTTGATTGATGCCTTTTTATTTATACAAGTTGATGAATTTGGCTTATACTTTTTTTTATTGTTTATTATTTATTATTGTTTTACGGTATTCTCTACATTTTTCCGGACGAATGTTAGGCGAAAAAAACATTTTTCCTGACGAATGATGCTGTAACTGTACCAGCCCAATTACAAAGTTACAACATAGTTACATGTTGTGTTTTCTTCTACATTCCGTGTCTACTTTTTGTGGTGCTTTAACTTATTTGTAGTGCTAATATGCAACCAGACCCATAAGAAAAAAATGCATTTTTAGCATGCAAAATGAGCCTTTTTCCGAAAAAAAAAGTATTTTTGCATTGAGAAATGGGGGATTTTTTTGTCTTCAAACAATTGGAAATTACAAAAATATAGCGATTTATGCAAGTTCGCCATGTGACATTATTTAAATAACTGGTTGTAACACTCGGGGGACATGCTTCTCTCGACTTTAAAGTATGGAACAAGAAAATAAAATTAACGAATTAAGTTTGAAAGCCATACCCGATTTATATGGCAAAAACTTTTTTATACCAGACTATCAAAGAGGGTATCGCTGGGGCACCCGACAGGTGGAGCAACTTATGAATGACCTTTGCAATTTCTTCAACGAAAGGGGAAAAGGGGATTTCTATTGTCTCCAGCCTATAGTAGTAAAGGAACTTACTGAAGGCGAAAAGGCTACATACGAACTCCATTCTGATACAGACGATAACCGTTGGTATGAAGTTGTTGACGGCCAGCAGCGTCTTACTACAATACGCATAATCCTAGCGCTGTTCAAGAAGATTCAGGGACGTTTTAAGTATAAGTTTACCATAAAGTATAAGACTCGCCCTTCACTTGGTGAAATCTATGATAAGCTAATCTATGACTATGATGAGGATGAATATGGTATAACCGTAGAAAATGAACAAAGTCTTGATATAGACAGTTGGCACATACTGCAAGCTGCAAAGTGTGTTTTGGAATGGTTGAAGGAAGGTGAAGCTCAAGGAGTCGGACTTGACTATTTCACAGGTATCTTCTTACAGTATTTCACCCAACAGAGAGGTCTTACGGGGAAAAAGTCTGTTCAGGTAATATGGTATGAATTGCGTGATAATAGTGATTCGAACGCAACTTTCAAGCGCCTAAACGACAAAAAGGTGGTTCTCAATAATGCCGAACTTATCCGCGCCATGTTTCTCTCTGACTCTGCAGAATACGAGTGCGACGAGTCTGTAATAGATGGTTATCCCGAAGAGGTTCAGAGCATTGTCAAGGAAAGAGAACAGGCCCGTAAGCAGTCCCACATTGTAGAGCAATGGGACATTATAGAGAAGCAGCTGCGTCAACCAAACTTCTGGGCATTCATTAAAGATGATGCATCAGACGAAGGTTACAGTTGCCGTATCGAGTATCTGTTCGACCTAATCTCTCAGAAGGGTCAGAAGGAAAAGGACGAACTCTATACTTATCTCCGATTTGACGATATGGTCACGAAGCACAGTGGTGTTAAAGGTCTATGGGACTTGTGGGTAAAGGTGGAAAGTAACTTTGATACTCTGTTGTCATGGTACCAAAAACGCGACTATTACCATAAGATTGGCTACCTTATTGCAGAGAAGGGATCATCCATACTCTACAACCTGCTCGACATGTCTACAAAACAAACAAAGACTCGTTTTGACAAAAACATCAATTGGCTCATCAAAACCAATATGATGATAAGTGTGGATGACGACATTTACACATACAGTTACGACGAAGACAAGCAGAGGTCAGCACTAAACCGCATACTATTCTTCTACAACGTGGAGTCAACGCGATTAGCGACAACACAAGGCAACTTTCCATTTGAGTTGTATAAGAAAGTGAACTGGACGTTGGAACACATACATGCTCAAAACTCTGAGCGCATAGATCGTAACGACAAGGCAAAATGGGAAGAGTGGATAGATTTAAATAAAAAGGCTCTTGAACGACTCAAAACAAGATTTGGAGAGAAGCACATGTACGACCCACGCCCTGTTATCCAGATGTTAGGAGAGAATAAGAAGAAAGTGAGGGACAACACCTACGTGTTTGACACCTTCACAAGGTGCTTCGATAGCGTGAACGACTATTACAACAAGATGGCATTAGCAGAAGGTGGCTCTCCAGAGATTCATACCATATCCAACATGGCATTACTGAGTGGAAGCGTCAATGCATCTATCAGCAATTCTGTGTTTGAGGTTAAGCGTCAACTTATCATGGAGAAGGATGCAGGTGGTGAATATATCCCTTATTGTACACGACTTGTGTTCTTGAAGTACTACAACAAAAATAAAGAGGATTTCAGTGTTCAACAATCTTTCTACTGGAGTGAGAATGATAGAAAAAATTACCTAACAAATATCAAAGAAACTCTAAGGGAGGTCTTGGCAGCAAAAGACCCAAAGGAAGAAGAAAAGAATGCGATAGAAAAAGAAGAACATGTAGCAATAGAACAGGAGGGAACAAATGGCTAACGATAATATAGGACAGTTGAAAACATTCCGTCAGTTACTTGATGAGGAGAAGAGTATAATAATTCCGAAGGTACAGCGCGACTACGCCTACGGTAGGCAAGATAAAAAGGTACAGGATATCCTCGACGGTATGCTCACCAGCATCATAGAAGCAGTTAGAGACGATACTAACACTATCCTTGATTTCGTCTATGGTGGAACCTATGTTCATAAGAGTGACAAGAAGGCCGGTCTCATACCTCTTGATGGTCAGCAACGACTCACGACTCTTTTCTTGCTTCATTTCTATGCTTCATTACTTCGCGATGAGAAAGAAAATCCTATTGCTCAGGAAGATGTGGAATTTCTGACAAAGTTCAGATATGAAACCCGCCAGTCAGCAACAGAATTCTGTACCAACCTTGTTAGAAGCATACGTCCCAACTTAATAAGGAACTACAAGCCTGAGATTAATAATATCAAGGCTCTCATAGTTGATGATGCATTATACTTGAGCACATACGATGGTGACCCAACTATTTTGTCTATGCTCAATGTATTAGAAAAGATAGAGAAGAAATGTGCAGAACTTGGCGTATTGTCACTTAATCAATGTCTGTGGAAACGCCTCACGGAGAGGAGTAACATTCAGTTCTATAAGTTGTCGCTCGACAACTTTGGACTTACTGACGACCTCTTCATCAAAATGAATGCTCGTGGTAAGAAGCTTACAGAGTTTGAGATATTCAAATCCGACATAATTGCCGCTATTAAGAAGGTCGATGAGAAATTGAAGGATGAATTCTCAAAAGACATGGACACAAAATGGATAGATATCGTATGGGATTATACAGATAAGACCATTAACGATAAACGCCAGCCATTGGTTATTACGAATGATGCTGACACGATGTATTATAGGCTGATCCAAAACATCTTTCGTGTCGAGTACTATCGTCGTAATCTTGTCGCTGGTCGTTTGGAAGAGCAAGATATCAACAGCATTATCAATGATAGAGAAGGTATTGAAAGTGTAATGGATTTTTTTCACACCCTATATTCAATACATAAGAATGAGGGATTCAAAGATCTTTGGGAAAAATGTTTCTACATTAGAGAGGATGTTGTTGGTGACGATAGTTTGATCAGGCTCTTTTTCTGGAGGCAGAAAAGTTCCGTTTTTGAACTTGCCATGCAGGAAAAACAACTGTCCGTACCAGAGGTCGTATATCTGTACTCTATGTATTTATTATACAAGAAGGGCACTAACGACGATTCCATGAAGCGTTGCCTTAGAATAATCCGTAATTTGATGACAGCTACTGTTAGGGCCGGCGATGCTCGTACCGACAAACTACCAGGTTTCCTTGCTGAGGTAAAGTATGTTATTGATCATAATGGTATAGATGCTTACTATGATAAGGATTCTGGATTGAACATAGACGGTAATGTACACAATCTTGCATTTTTGCAAAATGCTTGGAATGAGGAATTTGTTAAACAGAACCATCTTTGTCCTGGCAGTTATGAGAAACTTCTCAGGTATGAGAATCACCAGATACTCCAATGTTCATTGTCGCTATTTATGGACTATTGTTTGGCAGGTTTAGAATCTATGAAACCTACAGCGTCCCTCGATACGACAAAACTCTTTGAACTACTTAAAAAGTTTGAAACAATATACTCTAACGACTATATTAACTATTTCCATCAGATACGCACTGCATTACTTGACAATGAAATTGAATACATGCAGTATGACGCTTATATGGATAGGAATGACAAACGCCGTTACTTTATAACCAAGACAACGGAACTTAGCGATTTCTATATCAAATATGCGCAGAGGCGTAATCAAGAAAGTATATTGAAAATACTGGAGAAAATGCCAATTCCATCAGCCTTATTGCCATCAGAGGAGCTGTGCAAGCATTTTGATATAAGAGATTGGAGATATTATATAACAAAATATCCGATGCAGTCCACTCATCAATGGACTCGTTACGGAATTGGTGTATGGGACGACTTCTCAAAATATCCTCTCGATCTTATACTTCTTAATAGTTCCCAACACAGCGAGGGTAATCTTGAATGGATGATGATGACATTCCTACTGAATAATGTCCTTGCAGACAATGAAAAGTATTACCTTGATGACCATGGCTGTAGCCCTATATTAATAGTGAAAAGTACTTCTGCCATACAATTCAAGCATGGCAAATGGCTTATTGAATGCAGTAAAGATATAGTTCCTACTATTACTGATAAATATCCAGACCTAAGTATTGAGAAGAAAGAAGATGGGAAGGTTACAGTAGATTTCGACAACAGTTATTATGGATTAGACTATATTGAACTTGGTCGGAATCTAGTGGAATTATTAGAAGAAGCCAATACGGTATCATAAGAAAAAGAGATGTTGGTTGGTGAATGATCAGCTACACCATAGGCAGAGATACGCAAACCACAATCTAGTTGTGTGAAAACAAGCATGGCCTGCGAAAAGTTTTGTCAGACGTTCGAGACCATCACATATATCCGCCACCACCGCCATGGGGGGGCAGTCGGGAAGAGGGAAGATTAGCTTGGGCGTTTCTCTTTGCTGCAGAGGCCGTGGAGGGCGCAGCAACAGCAGCTGCCGTTGCATTTCTCGGGCTCTTTCTTGGCCTTGCGCCCACGGCTGACCATATACCACAGCACTCCGCCCCACAGGGCCAAGACCAAGAACAGGATTATGTACGAAGCCAGATTCACTCTTTTCAGTTAATAGTTATGAGTTAATAGTTGGTGGCCATTCTCAATACAAAATATCTCAATTCTAAGTTTCGCGGCAGCCATTCTCAATGCAGAAAGAACAGCGAGGCAATCAAGTAGGCCAGATAACTCACCACCCATGCCACCACGCATTGGAACACCACCATGAACAGGGCCATGCGTGTGCCCTGTTCGCGCTTGACAGTGGCAATGGCCGCCACGCAGGGGGTGTAGAGCAGGCAGAAAACCACCAGCGGGATGGCTGTCAGCGTGGTGACCACGCTCACGGCGTCCAGCACCTCCAAGGTCATGACTACGCTCTCTTTGGCCATAAATCCGCTCACCAGGGCGGTAACCACTTGCCAGCTGTCCAGCCCCATGGGGCGGAAGAACGGTGCAATCACGCCCGCAATGGTGGCCAGCATACTGCCCACGCCGTTCTCCACCACGTCGAAGTGGAAGTCGAACTTCTGCAGGAACCAAATCACAATGGTGGCAAGGAAGATGATGGTGAAGGCACGCTGCAAGAAGTCCTTGGTCTTGTCCCACAGCAGGTGCCCCACGTTTTTGGCTCCGGGAAGGCGGTAGTTGGGCAGCTCCATCACAAACGGCGCCGCCTCGCTTTTGGTGCCGATATGCTTAAATATCAATGCCATTATAACGGCCACCACAATGCCCAGCAGATACATGCCTAGGGTTATCATCCAGCTGTGCTCTGGAAAGAAGTTGGTGGCGAAGAATCCATAGATGGGAATCTTGGCGGAGCAGCTCATAAAGGGGATGAGCAGCACGGTCAGCTTGCGGTCGCGGCGCGACGAGAGGGTGCGCGACGACATGATGGCCGGTACCGAGCAGCCGAAGCCCACCAACAGCGGCACTATGCTGCGACCCGAGAGGCCCAGACGGCGCAGCAGTTTGTCGGTCACAAAAGCCACGCGTGCCATATAGCCGCTGTCTTCCAGCAGGCTGAGGAAGAAGAACAGGAGTATGATGATGGGCACAAAGCTGGCCACGGCTCCCACGCCACTGATGACGCCGTCCACCACCAGCGACTGCACCACCTCGGACACGCCCCAGCGGGTCATGGCCGCGGTGCTGACCGTGCCTAGCCATTCAAAGAACATCTCCAACAATCCTTGAAGTGGTCCGCCTAATAGCTCGATGGAGAGGTAGATGACTGCGGCCATGACCACCACAAAAATGGGCAAGGCAGTCCACTTGCCGGTGAGCACACGGTCTATGCGGCGGCTGCGCAGGTATTCCTTGCTCTCGCGGGGTTTCACCACCGTCTGGCGGCAGAGTCGCTGGATGAAACTGAAGCGCATGTCGGCAATGGCTGCCGCGCGGTCTAGGCCGCGGCTCTGTTCCATCTCCTGCACAATGCCCTCGATGGCTTCCAGTTCCTTTGTGTCCAGTTTCAGTGCCTCCAGCACCTTATGGTCGCCCTCCACCACTTTGGTGGCTGCAAAGCGCAGCGGCATATCGGCTGCGACGGCGTGGTCCTCAATCAGGTGCATGATGCTGTGCAGGCAGCGGTGCACGGCGCCGCCGTGGTCATCCTTGTCGCAGAAGTCCTGTCGCAGGGGCCGTTCCTGATATTTGGCCACGTGCAGGGCGTGGTCCACCAGCTCGCTTATGCCCTCGTTCTTGGCGGCCGAGATGGGCAGCACCGGTATGCCCAGTATGCGCTCCATCTCGTTGACGCGCACGGTGCCCCCGTTGTTGCGCATCTCGTCCATCATGTTCAGTGCCAGTACCATGGGAATGTCCAGTTCCATCAGCTGCATGGTCAGGTACAGGTTGCGCTCAATGTTGCCCGCGTCCACGATGTTGATGATGGCCTTGGGCTTCTGATCCAGGATAAACTGGCGGCTGACAATCTCCTCGTCGGTGTAGGTGGAGAGGCTGTAGATGCCGGGCAGGTCGGTGACCAAGGTATCGTCGTGTCCGATGATGACGCCGTCCTTACGGTCCACCGTCACGCCTGGGAAGTTGCCCACATGCTGGCGCGAGCCGGTCAGCTGGTTGAAGAGGGTAGTCTTGCCGCAGTTCTGCTGTCCGGCCAGGGCGAAGGTGAGTTTTGTGCCTTCGGGCAGGGCCTTGGCCTGATGTTCGCGGCGTGCCTTTGATGACCGTTGCAGGTCGTCATCCTCGCCAATGCCGGGGTGGGGGTTGTGGTCTGGAAGGCTCTCTATGTAGGGGATGTTGCGCTCTTCACGGGTGGCGTTGCCGGTATGCCAAGTGTCGGCATCGTCCTTTTCGGTGGTTTCCTCCACGTCAATCAGGCTGGCGTCGGCCTTGCGCAGGGCCAGGGCATAGCCGTGTACTTGCAGCTCCAGCGGGTCGCCCATGGGAGCCACCTTCACCAGTTTCACCACCACGCCGGGAATCACGCCCATGTCCAGTATATGCTGTCGGTTGGCGCCCTCTCCGCGTACTGCCGTCACCCTTGCCGATGCGCCTATGGTTAGTTCTTTCAGTGTCATAGTTGACTATTTTATTTAGTTTAATTAGTTATATTGTAGAAGGTTAAAACTGTTTTCGTTGTTTGTTCCACGTTGCAAATATACACCCTTTCTGCCTTATGGCAAATCATTATTTATAGTGATTTTTTCAAACAGCCGCACCCCCTTGTTCGTTTGAGTCCAGGACAGTCGGTATAATTGCGTTTGTTAGGGCACAAGTAGAAGTGGTCACAATAGACGACAGCAACCAAGGAATGCAAATAGCAAGTCACCTCACAGCGTTGTGCCGTGAGGTGACGGAGAATCTCTATTCGGGCCGGAAACGTTAGTAGGCGTGTGTCGCGCTCGTCGATGTGGGGCTATTCCACAGTCAGTTTGTGAGTCAGGCGGCCGCGGGGGGTGTCGGCGTGCACTATGTAGCTGCCTGCCGCCAGCTTGCGCAGGCTCAGGGTCACCTCCCTGCCGTGGGCCTGTTGTTCCAGCACCAGGTGTCCCTGCATGTCGTAGACGGCCACGCGCGTGATGGCGGTCTCGGCCGTGAGGGTCACCTCGTCGTGGGCCGGGTTGGGCACCAGGCTCAGCCCGCCGCCTTCAGCTTCGTCCACGCCCTGGGGGGTCAAGCAGAACTCCTGCGTGTCGCTCCACTGGCTGCGCATCACCGTGTCGTGGATGTGGCAGTGGTGGTTGCATTCCGCCCGCACCCGCAGCCAGTAGCGCTCCGTGGGGTCCACCCCGCTGCGCAGCATCGTGTTGTTCTCCGAGGTGAGGTCCACCCTGTGCCAGTCGTCGCGGCCCGCGTGGGCCAGCTGCACGTCATAGTTGCTGTGGCCCGGGCAGCGGCTCCACTCAAATTTGGGAAAACCGCGGATTTTAGGAATAGTGCTAACAGATACAAACAAATTTAACATTTCAACGGGGCAAAGAAAATGCAGGGGCGGTTTGTGAAGGTTGGCAGCGGAGAATTTTGAAGGTGCGGGGAGGCCTTGACGATAGTTGGCCGAAGGTTCAATAGGTTTGACGGAAAAACGTTCCATTTCATGAGTCGT
>DFDY01000107.1 GCA_002368955.1 Bacteroidales bacterium UBA3816 | reverse complement strand
TGAGCCCTAGAACCTCTAGCGACACAGCCACCAACTTCACCTTCATGGACCTCCACCGCTTTTCCCTACCCAACGGCATCTACGACCTGCAGCTGATCCTCCACGACAAAGCCTCCAAGGACGACCCATTCATCTACAACGACAAACTGGTGGTCTTCTTTGAGAACAACAAGCCCAACATGTCCAACATACAGCTCATGAGCTCCGCCACCCCCACCCTCAACGAGAACATGCTCTCGCGCAACGGCTACGACATGGTGCCTTACATTGACGATTTTGTCCCTGCCTCGGTGACCGTCCTCAACCCCTATTTCGAAATTTACAATCTTGACCAAGAGTTGGGCAGCCAAGGATTCAGCGTCAATATTTCAATCAAAAAGAAAGAAACTAACCGCACCATCCCCGGATTCCGCCAAACCCGCGCGTACCCACAGGCCAAGGAAGTGTGTCCCATCTATGCCCCCATCGACATCTCCAAGCTGCCCTCGGGCAACTATAATCTCGTGGCCGAAATATGCAACACAGCCGGTGAGGTGCTCCTACAACGCGAAATGACCTTCATGCGGTCCAATCCCCAAGCGGCGGACGACGACGAAGTGACCGAGGACGAGGTGTCCACCTCCTTTGCCCACCACCTCAAGGACCGGGACCAGCTGAACTACTACATCGACGCCCTCTACCCCATCGCCTCCAACCAGGAGATAGAGATAGGCAAGACCGTCGTGGCCGACACCAGCCTGGCTGCCAAGCAGACCTTCTTCTATTATTTTTGGCACCGTCGCAGTGCTGCCGACCCCGAAGGCGAGTGGCTCGACTATCGCGCCCGACTGGACTATGTGGCCGCGAACTTCACCTATCCCAAGACACCCGGCTACCGCACCGACCGTGGTCGAGTCTATCTTCAGTACGGACCTCCAGACCATATCCGCGACGAAAAAAACTTTGTTAGTGTCCGCTATCTAAACAACGAAAAGCCAAGCCAGATGGGCAATCGCGTGTTGGGCACCACCATAGGCAGCGACCAGGGCACTGTGCACTACCTGCCATATCAAATCTGGCGTTACAACCAGCTGCCCAACGACTTCTCCAACCGTGTGTTCCTTTTCTGGGACGAGTTCCGCAGCGGCTACTACAAGCTTCTCAACTCCAACGCCCGCGGCGAAGTGCAAACGGCCAATTGGGAACGCGACCTCAGCCAGAAACAGTTGGATGAGAATGTCATTGGCGAAGTGGGCGAACAATTTGAGCGTGGTTATTAACAGTGCGATGATTTGAAACTGCTAGCTGACATACTTTATTTCATTGTTTATTACTTAGTGCGCTATCGCCGCAAGGTGACGCGTACCAATCTTCGCAACTCTTTCCCCGACCGCAGTGCCGCCGAGCTTTTGCGGTTGGAGAAGGACTATTACCGCCACATCAGCGACCTGCTTGTCGAAGGGCTGCATAATCTTTATGCCTCGCCCAAGGGCATCCTCAAACGCTATCGTTTTGTCAACCGCGAGTTGGTCAATGCCTATTACGAACAGGGTCAAAGCGTCATCCTGATGTCCTCTCACTACAACAACTGGGAGTATATGATTACCTCGCTCAACTTCCAGATACGGCTCCTCGCCATCGGTGTGGGCAAACCGCTTAACGACAAGTCTGTGGCGAGCTATATCACCCGTCGGCGCGCCCGCTTTGGCACCGAAATTGTCGACCAGACCACCGTGCGGCAAACCATGGCATACTACCAGCAGCACCACGTGCCCTGCGCCTACATGATGCTCAGCGACCAGTCGCCAAGCAACGAGCATAAGTCCTACTGGACTCGCTTCCTCAATCAGGAAACGCCCTTCCTATATGGAGCCGAATATTTTGCTCGGAAATACAACCTCCCCGTGCTCTACTACGATGTCACCAAAGTCAGCCGCGGGCACTACGAAGTGCGGTTCACGCCCCTGTGCGAACATCCTGATGAGGTGCCCCAGTACTACATCACAGCCCGCTATGTCCAGCTCCTCACCGACACCATCAACCGTGCACCCCAGTATTGGCTTTGGTCTCACCGCCGCTGGAAACGCACCCGCCCCTCCGACATGCCGCTGATGGAACCCAACAACTAATAACTACAAAAAACACTCACACAACAAATGCAAACAGCAGTAGTCATTCTCAACTGGAACGGCCGCCACATGATGGAGAAATTCCTCCCCTCCGTCACTGCCTACACCACGGGCGATGCCGAGGTGGTCATAGCCGACAACGGCTCCACCGATGATTCCATTGAGTTTCTCCATACACACTATCCCTCCCTCCGCATCATCCAGCTCGACCACAACTACGGCTTTGCCGAGGGCTACAACCGTGCCCTTGCCCAACTGGATGCCGACTACTTTGTGCTACTGAATGACGATGTGGAGGTAACCCCTGGCTGGATTGAGCCTATCATAGCCCAGATGCGGAAAAACCCGCAGACGGCCATCTGCCAGCCCAAACTGCTCATGTACGACCAGCGCGATACTTTTGAGTATGCCGGAGCCGCAGGCGGTTTCATCGACTCCTACGGCTACCCCTTTTGCCGCGGCCGGATTTTCGACGTGGTGGAGCAGGACCACGGCCAGTACAACGACCCCCATGAGATTTTTTGGGCTTCGGGGGCTGCCATGTTTGTCCGTGCCGACGTATGGCGCGAGATGGGCGGTCTCGATGCCGACTTCTTTGCCCACATGGAGGAAATCGACTTCTGCTGGCGGGTCAAAAACAGAGGCTATCGTGTCGAATATTGCCCCCACTCCGTTGTCTACCATGTTGGCGGCGGCACCCTCCCCAAGTCCAATCCCCGCAAGACTTACCTCAACTTCCGCAACAACCTCTCGATGCTTTACAAGAACCTGCCCCAAGAACGGCTGGGCCGGGTGATGGGCTTGCGCATACTGCTCGACTATGTGGCCGCCCTCAAGTTCCTTCTCGAACGTAAACCTAAAGAGTTTCAAGCCGTCTTTGAGGCCCACCGCGACTATCGCAAGCGCAAGTCTGTCCTCCGGCAGCAACGCTCCGAACTCCGCCCCCATCCGGTATCCTGCATCTATCACGGCCACCTCCTGCTCGACTTCTACCTTCGTGGCAAAAAGCACTTCTCCTCCCTTCACCTTTCAAATCAATAATCCCTTTTGAAACAAAAAAATAGTCTATATATGAAAAAAATTCGCGTCCGTTTCGCACCCAGCCCCACCGGCCCGCTCCACATTGGCGGTGTCCGCACCGCATTGTATAACTATCTCTTCGCCCGTCAGAACGGCGGCGATATGATTCTCCGCATCGAAGACACCGACCAAACCCGCTTTGTGCCCGGTGCCGAAGAGTATATCATTGAAGCCCTCGACTGGCTGGGCATCAAATTTGACGAAGGAGTCCATATCGGCGGTAACTACGGCCCCTATCGCCAAAGCGACCGCAAGCCCCTCTATCGCCAATATGCCGACCAACTCCTGCGCGACGGCTGGGCCTATTACGCCTTCGACAAGCCAGAAGCCCTCGATGCCAAACGCAAGGAATACGAAGCCCAAAAGAAGACCTTCCAATACGACTGCAACACCCGCAGCAGCATGGAGAACAGTCTTTCGCTCCCTGCCGACGAGGTGCAGCGCCGCATCGCTGGCGGCGAGCCCTACGTCGTCCGCTTCAAATTCCCCGACAACATCGACATCACCGTCCACGACCTCATCCGTGGCGATGTCACCATGAACAGCCGCCTTCTGGACGACAAAGTGCTCTTCAAGTCCGACGGCATGCCCACCTACCACCTGGCCAACATCGTCGACGACCACCTCATGGAGGTCTCCCATGTCATCCGCGGCGAGGAATGGCTGCCCTCAGCCCCCCTGCATGTGATGCTGTACAAGGCCTTTGGCTGGGAGGACACCATGCCCCAGTTCGCCCACCTGCCCCTGCTGCTCAAGCCCGACGGCAACGGCAAACTGAGCAAGCGCGACGGCGACCGTCTTGGTTTCCCCGTGTTCCCCCTCGACTGGAAAAATCCGCAGACCGGCGAAACCGCCAGCGGCTATCGCGAGCAGGGCTACTTGCCCGAGGCCGTAGTCAACATGCTGGCCCTTCTGGGCTGGAATCCTGGCAACGACCAGGAACTGATGTCCATGGACCAGCTCATCAGCCTCTTCAGCATCGAGCATATCAGCAAAAGCGGAGCCAAATTCAACGTCGAAAAAGCCAAATGGTTCAACCACGAGTACCTGCAGAAGTGCAGTGACGAGCGTCTGGCCGATATGTTCCTGCCCCAACTTCGCGAACATGGGATTGAAGCTCCCCGCGACTATGTGGTCAAGGTAGTGGGCATGATGAAAGAGCGACTCAACTTCCCCCAAGAACTCTGGGAACAGACCCACTATTTCTTTGTCGCCCCCACCGAGTACGACCCCAAGGCCGTCAGCAAACGTTGGAAACCCGGCATGACCCGCCACATGGCCAAGGTCATTGAAATCCTCAACACCGTCCCCTTCGAGTACGACGCCATCCATAAAGCCCTGCTTGAGGACTACATCAAGGGCAACGAGCTCAATATGGGTCAGATTATGAACTCTCTGCGCCTGGCGGTGGTTGGCACCACCGTCGGCCCCGACATGCTCACCTTGGTCATGACCATCGGCAAGGATGAAACCATCGCCCGTGTGCAGCGTGCCATCAACGTCATCGGCGAGGTGGGAGAAGAGAATTGTTAATAGTAAAAGGTAAAAACTAAAAAATAAAAATTTTATTGGTTTAATAGTTTAGTAGTTATATTGTCATGTTGACTAGTTTTTAGTTTTTACTTTATAGTTTAAAATAATCAACATCGAATAAACAAAACACATCATGGAAATCATTCAAGATTTGAACAAACCCGTCGACGACAACAGCCTCGACACCATCAAGATGGAACAAGAAAACCAAGAGCAGCGTCCCGCCAAACCCGAGCCTCCACAGCCCCAGAATCAGCCTACCACCAATGCCTCACAGGCACCCGCACAGCAGCCTACCAACAAGACGGGCAAAGGTCTGCTCTTCTGCAACATAGTGCTTCTCATCGGACTGGTCCTGATATACATCTTCCACTTCACCGGCATCGGTGCCAAGAACCCCAACCGTGTCAACCCCAACGCCTCCATGCCCGTCATAGCCGAAGACGGCCAGCTCAAGATAGCCTTTGTCGACAGCGACTCGCTCCTGGCCAAATACCAGTACGCCATTGACCTACAGGAAGAACTGAACAAATATAAAGATGCTCAGGAGAAAAGCTACCAACAGCAGATGACCAAGTTCCAGACCGACTACCAGAACTACCTCAAGACCGGCGAGAACATGACCCTCAGCCAGCAGCAAGCCACCGAGGCCGAACTCAAACAGCGTGCCGACAAACTGGCCACCCTTGAGCAGGAACTGGCCGCCAAAGTCATGCAAAAGCAGATGGACTCCAACATCGAACTTCTCAACCGCATCTTTGCCTTCGTACGCGAATACAATGCCGACAACCAGCAGTTCGACATCATCCTCCGCAAGACATTCAACGACAGTCCCTCACTCTACATGAACCCCGCCATGGACATCACCGATGAGATTATCGAAGGCCTCAACAACGAGTACAAAGAAGTCAAGGCCAAAAGAAAATAACCACACATATTGAATTGAGAATTGTTAAAAGTAAAAGGTAAAAACTAAAAACTAAAAATCATAGGCTCTAGTTTGATAAAAGACTGATTTTTAGCAGTCTCGAAGAGGCTGAATCTCAATAACGTTGCGAAAGGTTGAGCGCAAAGAAAGCTTGCTTGCTTTGCCGAGACCTAGCAACGTCTCGCAGAAACCCCATACTAAGCGACCAACGGGAGCGCAGTGTGGGGATAGCGAAACCCCTACTACTCAGCGTGTCGAAGACACGCCACATTGAAAAATACGAGCAAGAATCAGT
>DFDY01000036.1:20240-20941 GCA_002368955.1 Bacteroidales bacterium UBA3816 | reverse complement strand
GAAGAGGGTGACAAACTGCTCTTCAAAGTGCTCAACTCGGGTGACTTTATGGATGGGGTGGACTTCAGCCAGGACTACCACAAGGTGGCACCGCGGATATGCGACCGTGGATTGCGTTATGACCTCACGGTGCCTTTTGCCCGCTTTGTGGTGCAACACCGAGACCAAATCTCGCTTCCTTTCCGTCGCTATCAGTTGCAGCCAGTGTGGCGTGCCGACCGCCCCCAAAAAGGCCGCTACCGCGAGTTTTACCAGTGCGATGCCGACATGATTGGCAGCACCTCGCTGCTCAATGAGTTGGAACTGATACAGATGATTGATGCTGTGTTTCAAAAGTTGGATATTGAGGTGACACTCAAGATCAATAACCGCAAGGTGCTGGCTGGCATAGCCGAGTTGATAGGTGCTCCGAACAAGTTGGTAGATATCACCGTGGCCATTGACAAGTTGGACAAGATTGGATTAGACAATGTGCGACAGGAATTGCGTGAGCGTGGTTTGGACGAAGCACAAATCAAGGCTTTGGACCCAGTGTTTGAACTCAATGGGTCGGCTCAGGAAAAACTGGAGCAACTGTCGCGCCTCTTTGAGGGCAACGAGGTCGGTACCAAGGGCGTGGCTGAACTGAAGGAACTGTTTGGATATGTGGATTTGGTGCAGCCCAAGTGCGAAGTGGAACTTGACCTGACCCTGGCCCGCGG
>DFDY01000036.1:0-20112 GCA_002368955.1 Bacteroidales bacterium UBA3816 | reverse complement strand
CGGTATGACAACCTTACGGGCATTTTCGGCATGCCTGACGTGAGTGGTGTAGGCATATCCTTTGGTGCCGACCGCATTTATGATGTGCTTACCGAACTAGAGAAATTCCCTGCCAACTTAGGACAGTCGGCGCAAATTATCTTTATCAATTTTGGAGCCGAGAGCTTGCCATACTGCATCAAGAGTGCAGCTCGGTTGCGTGCGGCGGGGTTCAGCACATTGGTTTATCCCGATGCCGTCAAGATGAAGAAACAGATGGAATTTGCCAATAAGAACCACATCCCCTATGTGGTGTTTGTGGGCGAGACGGAGATCTCTTCGAATACACTCACGGTCAAGAACATGACTACGGGTGAGCAGAGTACTGTCACGATGGAACAACTTCTGGATATGATGCAGGCTTAGTTTTTTGAAACCAAGGTTATGAAGACAAAACTTTTTTGCTTGGCTGCGGTGTTGCTGTTTTCGCTTGGTGCGAGGGCACAGGACACCGTCTGGAGCACCCGCACTCTGGTAGACACGGTCTACCAGACCCGCACCGACACCACCTATGTGAAGGTGGTGGACAGCACCATGATTAAGATGTTGCAGGAGAAGCTGAAATTGGCCGAAGAGAAGGACCAGTTCTATAAAAGCATCCTCACCAACTCGGGCGTGGACAAGTCGAAGATTGAGGCCGACCGCGATCATTACCGCCATGTGGTAGACTCGCTGCGCGAACTGGTGCGCAGTTGCGAACTGGAGAATGTGCGCAAGGAGGAGGCCAACAAGTATCTCAAACAGCGGGCACTGGATGCCGAAGGCAAGGTGGCCGAGTCCACCAACCGCAAGAAAAAAGTACGTGCCATTCAGGGCATTGCCATGCGCTTCTACCGCACGCCCAACTGGGAGGTGCGACTGAATCCGCACACGACCAACGGCTCTTTCGACGGCACCTACGACAAGGTGCTGCGCAATCGCAATGCGGGCAACATTGAGTTTGACTTTGTCACTGGGGCATCGGTGATGCTGTGGGACTTGACCAAGTATTTCAACAAGAATATTGAAATTAGGAACCGCCGCGACACCACCAAGACCTATGAACTGAGAAAATTCGACCAAGAGTTTGCCTACGATTTAGGCATCTATGTGGGCTTTGGCGGCAGCAACCTGTTCAAGAACTTCTATCTGGGGCCTTCGTTCCGCTTTGTGGACTTCTTCTATCTTACGATTGGTGTGAATATTGCAGAGTACAACGTGTTGGTGTCGGGTTATGACGATGGCGACATCATCGGTACCTCACAAACTATTGACGATGTGACAGCCAAGTCATGGCTGGTGAAGCCTTTTGTGGCCATGAGCATCGACCTAGACTTCCTATCATATATCAAGAAATAGGGGAGAGGTTCAGAAAGAGAGAGAGTCCCGAGGGCCACAGGCCCTCGGGACTCTCAGCTTGTTAGGCCGCGGCCCGAGTTTTATTTGTTCTCGAAGTAGCGTTTGTAGAGGCCTTCGAAGGCTTTACCGTGGCGGGCTTCGTCACGGGCCATTTCGTGGACGGTGTCGTGGATGGCATCGAGGTTGAGGGCTTTGGCGCGTTTGGCGAGGTCGGTCTTGCCGGCGGTGGCGCCGTACTCGGCTTCGATACGCACCTTGAGGTTCTGAGCGGTGCTGTTGGTGAGCACTTCGCCCAGAAGTTCGGCGAATTTGGCAGCGTGTTCGGCCTCTTCGTAGGCGGCCTTCTCCCAGTAGAGCCCGATTTCGGGATAGCCCTCGCGATGGGCCACACGGGCCATGGCCAGGTACATGCCTACCTCTTTGCACTCGCCTTCAAAGTTCATGCGCAGGTCGGCTTTGATGTCTTCGGGGGCATCTTTGGCCACGCCTACGATGTGCTCGGCAGCCCACGTTTTGATTTCTTCTTTCACTTCTTGCATGGGTTTGCCGCAGATAGGGCATTTCTCGGGCATTTCGTCGCCTTCATACACATAGCCACAAACGGGGCAGATGAATTTTTTGCTCATAATGTATTCGTTTGTTTTTTAGGATTAATAACTAATTTGAAACGTGGGGGAGGTGTTTTTATTGTGTGGGGAATTAAAAAAGGTTTTAGTTTTTCGCTGCTGCTGCGGTGCAGCAGCCTAAAATCGTTAAAAGCAATGCCTTAGGAATGTTGGGGTAGGAGTCTCGTGGAGAAAACGTCTGTTTCAAAGAAACGAAGGATAGTGCGGTGTCATGGAGCCTTTTCTTTTGTGGTGCAAATGTACAAGAAATTAATGGAATGAAGGGTGTGCACTTATCTTTTCCAACGCATGAGGGTACAATAAAAACTCGTTTTTATCGTTACGTTGATATTTAAATTGATACGGAAATGAAAAGGAATTATTATTTTTTGATGGCTGCCCTGGTGTGGATGGGGAGTCTGTTGTTTGCTGCCTGCGGAGGCAACTCCACTGGTGCTGCCGAAGAGGCGGTGGATACTGTCCAGGAGGCCGAGTCGGGCTATCTGGGCGTCATAGACGACTACTTGGTTAAGGAGTTGGGTCCGGAATATTTGCAGGGCGAAATTTGTATCCCATATGCATATATCCTCAGTGCCAACGAGGACAATCCGGAAGATATTCTGGTTTGGGGCGATTTTTGGGTGTTCCACTATAATCTGGTTGGTGACACGCTGAAGATGGTGTCGGGCGGCGACCATCCGGGTCGGTTTCACTTGCGCCAGACTGCCGACAGTTATGAGGTGACGGCTTTCGATGCCGTGGAGGACGGCTCATCGTTTGAGCCCACGGCCAGAGAGATTTTCGGCGTCAAGTATGACTTGCTAATGAATTCGTTGGGTAATCAGGATGCTCGCGAGGATGCCCGGTTGTATATGACTGCCGAGTATGTGCGCGAGCATGGGCTGAAGGCTGCATGGCTTCAGGACTATGGTTGGCCTGCCGTTGCTCTGCCGATGGAATAGACGGTCAGGAGTCCTTTCTGGCAGACTCTGCTTTCTTCAGCGATTGGCCTTTGGCGTATTGCTGCCAATATTTTTTTAGTTTGTGTTCGAGTAGGTTGACGTCATAAAGGTCGGACTCGATGCAGTATTGTGTCCCCCCTCGTAGGCGGATGAATACTTCTTTTTGGATGTGCACAAGATTCGTGATGCGTGTGTCGAATTGCGATGAAATCTCTCGGATGTCGTTCCAGTTAATGACTGCTTTGCTCACTACAGTCCATTTGCCGTTAAGTGTTTTCTTGGCCACATGCGAGATGGAGAGGTGAGTGGGGGCGACGATGATGCGGTCGTTCCAGAAGCGCAAGATGTTGCAGGCTCCCCAGGGAATGCATGCAATTACCCCTCCGCAGAGTATCTTGGTCCAAAGCACATCTGTCTTGATGATGGGGAGGATGAACACTGCGATGGCTGCTCCGTAAAGGATTAGATGGAGCACGATGCTGACTTTGGTTTTATATATGGTCGTGGGGCGATTGCCGTTTTTTTTTATCATGAGGGACTTCGGTGTTAGAAAAGGTGTGCAAGAAATGCTCCTGCACACCTTTTATCGATGGGGTAAGATTTAGTCGAGTACCAGGCTGGGGGCACTGTATGTGCGGCCGGCGAGCTCTTGGTTGAGCATGTAGAGGCTCTTGGGGTCGGTGCCGAAAAGCTCCATCTTGGTGATCATGTCGCGGGCATTGGTTTCTTCTTCGCCTTGCTCTTTGATGAACCAGTCGAGGAACTGCATGGTGCGGAAGTCCTTGACCTCATAGGCAGCAGCATAGATGTTGTTGATGAGGGAGGTGACATACTCTTCATGGGCGAGACCCTCTTTCAGCACTTCCATGTCGGACGTAAAGTTCTTGTCGGGCTTGGCAATGGCATCGAGGGTGACTTGGCAGTCGTTGTTCTGCATATACTTGTAGAAGAGCATGGCGTGGTCGCGCTCTTCCTGGGCTTGGATCATGTACCAGTTGGCGAAACCGTTGAGGCCGCGGCTCTGGAAATAGTTGTTCATGTCCAGGTAAAGGTAGGCAGAGTAGAGCTCCTTGTTTATTTGCTGATTGAGCAAATCAGATACTTTTTTGTTTAACATTTCTTTTTCTTTGGGGTTAATGATTATTACTTTTTCTCAAAGTGAGTTTTGTCTACCGAGCAGAGAGGACAGGTCCAGTCTGCGGGCAGGTCTTCAAATTTGGTTCCGGGGGCGATGCCGTTGTCGGGGTCGCCAACTGCGGGGTCATAGACATACCCGCAAACAGTGCATTCGTATTTTTCCATTTTCTATACTGTATTTTATGGGTTGATATTTGTATTTGATGTGCTTGTCGCTAGCGGTAAGCGGCGGAAACTAGAGGCTCTGAACTATCTGGTCGGCCAGATTTGCCAGTTGCTTCTCCTGAAGAGGTTGCATGGAACTCTTGAGACTGAGTGTTTCGCCTACTATGGTAATGTCCTTCATCTGCTCCAGTTCGGCACGCATCAGTTTGCCGCTTTGCGGTGCCCAGCTGCCATTCTCGATGAGGGCCACGGAGCGTTTCTGCCAGGCGTGGGCCTTGAGGTCGAGTAGCAGACTTTCAATGGGGGTGAAGAGGCCGTTGTTGTATGTGCTGGAGGCAAAGACAATGTGGCTGGCACGGAAACATTCGGCCACCAGTTTGCTGGCATGGGTGTGGCTGGCATCATAGGCTTTGATGCCTTTCACGCCGCGCTCGCCCAACAGGGTGCCCAAACGCAGGGCGGCCGCCTCGGTGTGGCCATAGATGCTGCCGTAGATGATGACCACGCCTTTGTCCTCGGGTTCATATTTGCTCCAAGTGTCGTGTTTGCCGATAAAGAAGCCGAGGTTTTCACGCCACACAGGGCCGTGCAGCGGGCAAATCATCTGTATGTCCAGTGCGGCGGCTTTCTTCAGCACGTTTTGCACCTGAATGCCATATTTGCCCACGATGTTGATGTAGTAGCGGCGGGCATCGTTGAGCCATTCGGCCTCAAAGTTCACCTCGTCGGCAAAAAGGTTGCCGCTCAGCGCTCCAAAGGTGCCGAAAGCATCGGCACTGAAAAGGGTCTTGGCGGTGGTGTCGTAGGTCATCATCACCTCGGGCCAGTGTACCATGGGCGCCATGGTGAAGCAGAGGGTGTGGTTGCCGGTCCCAAGGGTCTCGCCCTCTTTCACCAGCTGCAAGGCAGCGGGTTTCTGGCCGAAGAACTGCTCAATCATCTGGGCGGCTTTGGCAGTGGTGACAACCGTTGCTTCCGGGTGGCGCAGGAGCAAGTCCTGCAACGTGGCCGCATGGTCGGGTTCCATGTGGTGGACAACTATATAGTTCAGTTTGCGCTGGCCGAGCACGGCTCCGACGTTCTCAAAAAACTGTCCGCTGACTGAAGCATCGGTGGTGTCAAATAGGACAGTCTTTTCGTCCATAAGCAGGTAGCTGTTGTATGAAACCCCGCGGGGAATGGGGTAGATGTTTTCAAAAAGTGCGAGTTTGCGGTCGCTGGCGCCGACATAAAACAGGTCGTTGGTTATTCTAATAGAGTTCTGCATGTGAATTTATTGCGTGTGATTAATTATCAAAACCAACTGCAAAGATACGAATTATTTTTAGAAAAGGGCAAACTTTTTTTCAGCAAAATATTTTTTTTCTCGTTAGGTCGTTTTTTTTTAGTATTTTTGCAATCATGAAATGTGTTGTGGATAAGAGAGGTATAATATACATTTAACTAGTATTTGCATGTCGTTTCGCAAAATTATCTCTTGGTGCCTATTACCGCTGACTATGTGGTATACAGTAGGCGTATGGTTTCGTAATCTATTGTTCAATGTAGGTGTAAAACACCAGGAAACGCCCCCCGTGACCACCATTGGGGTGGGCAACATACGAGTGGGCGGTTGTGGCAAGACACCCCATGTGGAGTACCTCTTGCGCCTGTTTTCCGATCAGTGCCGCACGGCAGTGCTCAGCCGTGGCTATCGGCGCAAGTCTCGTGGCTATGTGGTTGACGACGGCAGCCACAGCACCTCCCTCTTGGGCGACGAGCCTGCCATGATGGCACAAAAGTTCCCTCAAGTGACGGTGGCTGTATGTGAGAAAAGACTGGCGGGTGTAAAAAAATTATTGGAAAGCGACAATCCTCCACAGTTGGTGGTGCTCGACGACTCTTTTCAGCACCGCTATATCAAGCCCACCATCAATATCCTCCTGACCGAGTATGGCAAACCTTACTTCCGCGACCGCATACTTCCCTTTGGTGACCTCCGCGAGCCCCGCAGTGCCCACTACCGCGCCAATATCATCGTGGTGACCAAGTCACCCGAGAGCATCAACCCCATCGAACGCCACAATATCGTCACCAGCCTCAAACTGCAACCCTACCAGAAGGTCTTCTTCAGCAGCATCCATTACAGCGACCCGCTCCCACTGATGGGTGGCAACCCTCTGCCGCTGAACACGCTCGACGGGGCATTGGTGCTGGCTGGCATTGCCAATCCCGACCCCATGGTGCAGCATGTGTCGGGTCATTGCCAGACCTCTCTGCTGAAATATCCCGACCATCACCGCTATTCAGTTTCAGATTTGAAGCATATTAGAAAGACTTTTGAACTGCAGGTAAAGGGCGACCGCCGTATCATCGTCACCACCGAGAAAGATGCCGTGCGTCTGCGCCAGTTGGCCGACAAGGAGGCCATGGCCGGACTCCCCATCTACTACTTGCCCATCACCGTCTATATCCATCCCAACAAGGAGTACGACTTTGACGAAACGGTGCAAAAGATAGTCCTGGACAATAATCTCTTTCAGGACAAAATGAAGACTACCCCGCTGATGAAAAAGGAAAAGTATGAAAGTAGAGATTTGTTCTAACTCGCGTCGCTCAGCCGAACATGCCAAGGCAGGCGGTGCCAATCGCATTGAACTGTGCAGCCGTCTTGAGGTGGGCGGCACCACCCCCAGCCCAGAAGACATTGTCTATTGTGTGCGGCAGTTGCAGTTGCGCACCCATGTGCTGGTGCGTCCCCGCGAGGGCCATTTCACCTATAGCAACGCCGAGTTTGCCCTCATCTGCGAGCAGGTGGAGATGTGCAAGCAGGCCGGTGCCCATGCCGTGGTGGTGGGATTCCTCACCCCCGACGGCCATATCGATACCCTTCGCACACGTCATATTGTGGAACTAGCTGCTCCCATGGAGGTCACTTTCCACCGCGCTTTCGACGAGATGACCGAATCCCCCTTGGTTGCATTGGAAAAGGTGATTGACTGTGGTTGCCACCGCATTCTTACCTCTGGCTGCTGCCCCACAGCCGAAGAGGGCATCGGCACCCTTCGCCAATTGGTGCAGCAGGCTGGTGGCCGCATCACCATCTTGGCCGGTGCAGGCATCACCCCGCAGAATGCCGCCCGCATAGTGTGCGAAACAGGCGTGACCGAAATCCACGGCTCCTGCAAGCACACCCTGCCCGACGGCACCATTGAGACCGACCCCCAGATTGTCAAAGAACTGTTGGCAACCTTACCCCCGATAAATTAACTCATAACGATTAACTAAAAACTGGATATGAAGCCCCTTTTCAAAACCATTGTCGCCTTGGCCGCTGTGCTTGTCATGGCCGGATGCAGTCGCGACCCCCATTTCATCACCGACAAACAGTACCGAGCCCAAGTGCATGCCGACTTCCTCAACCGCCAGCAGCTGGCCGAGGGGAGGGCCGAGGCTCTCTTCTCCGGCATGGACACCCTCTGCAACCGCGAGCGTGAGGCTCTCGAATTCCTCTATGCCTACATGCCCTATAGCGACCTCGCCGACTACGACGGCGATTTCTATCTCGCTCAGGTGCGCACGGCCTTTGCCGCCCAAGACACTTTCAACTGGGGCAAGTCGGTTCCAGAAGACATCTTCCGCCACTTTGTGCTGGTCTATCGAGTCAACAACGAAAACCTCGACACTGCCCGCATGTTCATGTTCCGCACACTCAAAGACCGTGTCAAAGGCATGACCATGGAACAGGCCGCCCTAGAGGTCAACCACTGGTGCCACGAGCATGTGGCCTATCGTGCTGCTGACAGTCGCACCAGCGCCCCCCTGGCCACCATGCGCACCTCCCTCGGCCGCTGCGGTGAGGAGAGCACCTTTGCCGTCACGGCCCTGCGCGCTGTGGGCATCCCCGCCCGCCAATGCTACACCCCCCGCTGGGCCCACTGCGACGACAACCACGCTTGGGTCGAGGTGTGGATTGCCGACCCCAAGGGCAAAGGCGGAGAGTGGAAGTTCCTCGGTGCCTGCGAGCCCGACCCCGAACTCAACATGGGCTGGTTTGCCGTGCCCAGCACCCGCTGCCTCATGGTTCACAGCAAGGCCTTCGGCCGCTACCATGGCGACGAAGAGGTGGTCAAGCAGACCGCCCTCTACAGCGAGCTCAACCTCCTCAGCCATTATGCCCCCACCCGCCACGTCACTGTCACCGTGTGCGACCAGGGCGGCAAGCCGCTACCCGGCACCCACGTGAAATTCAAGATGTACAACTATGCCGAGTACTACACCCTGGCCGACTATGAGACCGATGCCAAAGGTCAGGCTGGCCTCACCACCGGCCTCGGCGACATCCTAGTATGGGCCACCGACGGCACCCGCTACACCTTCAGCAAACTCGACGTAAGAAAAGATAGCACCCTAACCCTCACCCTCTCAGAAAACTCAGAGTACTCAGATTGCTCCGCCCCCTCCGATAGCTCCCATAAAGTCGTCCTCCTCGACATCGTGCCCCCCGTGGCTGGGCAGGCCAAGGTGACCCCCTCCGACGAGGCCGCTGCCGCCAACGCCCGCCGCATAGCCTACGAGGACTCCCTCCGCAGTGCCTACACTGCCACCTTCCCCACCAAGGACAACTTCAAGAGCTACCTCCCCAAGGACTGGCTCTGGCACCCCGACCTCTTCTCCAACGAGCAAGTGTGGGAAATCATCCAGAAATCCGAAGGCAACTATGCCGAGATATACAAATACTTCGAGCACTGGAGAGGCCAGTACCGCAGTGGCGAACACATATACGACTACCTAAAGTCCTACTCCGACAAAGACCTCCGCGACATCACTGCCGATGTCCTCCAGGCCCAAGAAACCGGCTTCGACTGGCTGGACCGCGTCAAAGGCACCTGCACCACAGCCCTCTACACCTACGATGTCTATAAGAAAGGCATCCTCCCTGCCCGCATCAGCAACGAGCTGGTACGCGACTGGAGGAAGCCCCTGTTAAAGGAGCTGTCGCCTTGCATCTGCAAAGCCGATACCACCTATCCTATTTGGTATAGGCAACAGCCCGAAGAGTATAGGCAAGACTTCGAAGCCCTGAAGCAATGGACCCTTGAGAACATTGCCGTGGATGACACCGGCAACTACTACAACTGCCCCATCTCTCCGATGGGTGTGTACCGCCTGCGCCACGCCGATGCCCACAGCCGCGACATCTTCTTTGTGGCTGCCTGCCGTGCTATAGACATACCCGCCTACCTCGACAACGCCACCAACACCATCTACGTCTGGGACGGCCAATGGCATCCAATATCCCTGAGTAATCAGAATAATCAGAATATTCCGAATACTCAGAAAACCCCTAATACTCCGCTCCCTCAGACAACCCAACTCACCCTCACCTACCATGGCAAAGAGCCTGCCACCCCCATCTACTACCCCCACTTCACCATCCAAAAGCTCGAAAACGGTGATTTCCGCACCTTCGACTTCGAGGGCGATCCCCGCATGGCCACCTTCCCTGCCACCATCGACCTCGAACCTGGCACCTACTGCCTCAGCACTGGCAGTCGCTATCCCGAGGGCGACGTGCTCAGCCGTATGGAGTTCTTCACAGTCGGTGAGGGCCAGCATGTAACCAAGGAAATCATCATCCGCCCCCTTGTGGAGCGGCAGCAGGCCTCCGGTGCCCAGATTTCCAACCAACTGACCATTGCCGAAGACGTAACCCTTGAGGACTATGCCGACAACACAGGCATGCTTCTGGCCTTCATGGGCGACCACCGTGAACCAGCCAAGCACCTGGTCAAAGAGATGCTTCAGCACCAGCAGGAGTTCAAGCGCTGGGGCGGCATGACCTATTTGACTACCACCCAGCCCGACAACCGCGACCTACTGCAGCTGCAGAACATTGACATAGTGCCCCTGCCCACAGGGCAGAAAGACCCCCTAGAAGTGGCCCTGGCCAATGCCCTGCAGCTGGACCGCTACGAGTACCCCCTAGTAGCCTTGGTGGACCATGACGGCACTATCCTCTTCCACAGCACTGGCTACAAAATCGGCCTTGCCGAACTCATCCTCAAATACATCGACCGCAGATAGGAAGCTGAAGGCAGCATCCCTCACCTGACTTCTCTTCCAACCCGAAGTAGTTCCGCATCCCCACCACTTCTGCCTCGTTTTCTCCTCGTTTGTATAGCGGTGAGATACCGTGAAAATAGTATTTTGGCAACGTTATTCGGACAAATCATGGGAACAGTACGAAAAAAAATGCAGTGTTTTTTTTGTGGAATAAAAAAAAATTGTATCTTTGCACCCTGATTATTAACCGTTAAATACATTATATTATGATGAGGAAAATTATTATGCTTTTTGTGCTTGTGGCATTCTTCTGCCTGCCCACCAAGGCACAAACCAGTATGTCGGTGCCAAATGGCAGTTTCGAACTCTGGACCACTCATTCGGGTTACAGTGTCTCACTGTTCGGAAGTCCGATACTCGTTTACGACAGCTTCCCCACACCCACGGGTTGGGACTATCTTACCTATCCGGTCAATGAAAGCATTAGCTTTTTTGGTATGTCGATCAACATTAATACCGATTTGCCTTTGGTCAAGGTGAGCCAAGAGACAGGCACAGTGCCGGCAGGCAGCAGTGCCTTGAAGTTGGAAACCTTTATGCTGGAGGACATTGTAAGCCCCACAGTATACACTTTGGCCCAGGGAGCGTTGGATTCGACCCTCACCCAGACAGTCTTTCCCAGCATCCTTTCCACCGGAGAGATCGACCTCGACCACTTTATGCCCCTGATGAGCAGCCTGCTGACCAATATGGACAGCATTGAGTCCTTGTTGGCATCGCTGGCCACAATGGATGTCAACTACTTGATTTCGGGCGGTATTGCTTTGGGTGCTTTCGAGCCTTCGCGGCTGACGGGCAGCTACAAGTACCAGTCGGCCACCACGGGCGACAATGGCGGTGTGTTGCTTCTGGGCACGCGCTACAACCCCATCACCCACCAGCGCGATGTGGTGGGCGGCGGTGCCAATATAGGCCTCACCGATATTGCCAACTACACGCCCTTTACGGTGGATTATGTCTCACTGCATCAGTTGGAGCCCTCCTATCCCGAGGTGGCTCCCGACTCGCTGGTGGTGCTGATTCTTTCTTCGGCCAGCAGCATTATTCAGCAGGGTTCATATCTGTGTGTGGACAATCTGCTCCTATGGCAAGACAGTGTGGTGGTGGACGAGCCAGACACCTGTGCCTCCATTGTGGGGCTGACCGCCACGCCCGACATACACGAGGCTGTAATTAACTGGAGCACCACCGGCACGGTGGGGAGCTATGAGTTGGAGTATGGCGCAGCGGGTTTCGCCCAAGGCTCTGGTACCTATGTGACCTTGGCCAACAACACCTATTCGTTGTCCAATTTGGATGCCAACAGTTCCTATGATGTGTATGTGCGCACCGTCTGCAACGACACCATCTATGGCGACTGGGGCTCGCTGCAGTTTACCACGCTGCCCGACACTTGTGCACAGGTGCTGAACTTGGAAATTAATACCATCGTTTTTGATGCTCCGCCACAGTATGTAATGGAGTGGTGGAGCTATTCAACCCCCGACCACTGGGAGGTGGCATACGGCGTTCAGGGCACTGATCTGGCGCAAGGAACGGTGGTGACCACCAATGAGCGTAGTTTTAATATCTATGAGTTGGAGGAGGCTGGCGCGCTGGCCCCCAATACCCTCTACTACTTCGGAGTGCGGTCGGTCTGCGAGGACGATGTCTATGGCGACTGGGAGTTTGTGGAGTACCTCACCCCCTGTGCCCAAGTGGAGTCTATTGTGGTTTGGGATGACAGTGTAACAGTCACTTCGGACAACCGATTGGAAGGCTATAGGGCCACATGGACCGATACGAACAACACACGGTGGTATGTCTCCGTAGGCGACCCCTCCGATCCCATACCCGACCATTGGAATCCTGGCGAGGAAGTTTCTGAGCCCCTCTGGCACCTGCCTAAGCTCGAACCTAATCGCCAGTACTATGTCGAAGTTGTCCCCTATTGTGGGGAGGATAACACTGGTGAGTTGAAGTGGATTCTTTTTACCACGACCACCATCGGAATCCAGCAAGTTCAGGTCTTGCACCTCTCGGTCTATCCCAATCCCGCTATGGGCAGCTGCGAGGTGAGTCTTTCGTCGGACGAACCTGCCGAGCTGCAGCTGTTCAGCCATGACGGCCGTTTGCTGCAGACCGTGCAAAGCACTGGGAGTAGCCTTAGACTGCAACTGCCCTCAAAAGGCGTCTTCCTGTTGCAGGCCATTACCCCTTCGGGCAAAGTGACCCGCAAGATTGTGAGCAAATAATGGATCAATCAAAAAAGAAAGCCCCCAAACCGTTCCGACGGAGTGGGGGCTTTCCTGTATGGATGGATTTCTATCTCAGCACCTCAATGACACCCAAATGTTGGGTGTGGATAGTGACCCCGTGGGCTTTGAAGTAGTAGAAATAGGTGCCGGCCGGGATGCGCTGAGCGGCGGGGTCCCACCAGTCGTTTTCGTCGGCGATGTTGACTTTGTGATAGACGCGGCGACCAGTGCGGTCGTAGATGGAAAGCTCGCTGTACCTGAAGCAGTTGTTCTCCAGCAGTCCCACGATGACAAAGCGGTCGTTGGTGCCGTCGCCGTTGGGCGTGACCAGGTTGGGGAAGGAGAGGTTGGTGTCGCAGTGGTCGCCGTTCCAATAGACATATAGGTTGTAATGGACGATGCTGTCACACCCTGCCTCGTTGAAGGTGTGGTAAATATAGTCGGCCACCGAGTCGGTGAACACGGTGTCGAAGGCGAACCATGGCAGCTGGTCTTCTGCAATGGTGTCGTAGATGGTGGTGTCGCTACTGGGGATGACGTGGAGGATGAATGTGACGAGGCTGTCTTCGCCATGATGGCCAGTGAAGTGGAATAGGCCTTGCTGGTGTTCGAGGTCAAACCATTCACTTTCGTATTGAATTGGAAGATTGCTTTCGCAGGTATAGTAGTGCACAGTGTCTTCCGTATTATAATACACTTTCAGATGATAGTCTATAATGCTGTCGCATACCGACGAGGAACTGGGCACCACCAAAACGGTGTCGCCATCCCCATTGAAGATCGTTCCGTAGCGAGTGTATGGTAGCTGATTTTCGGCAATAGTGTCATATACTTGTGCATAGTGGTTGTTGACTATTCGTATATAGCAACTGTCTGTCACGGTTATCTGGCAACGGCCCGTATCTCTTCCCTCTATCCAATAGAGGCCGCTCATAGAGGTGTCTGCCTCGGTGAAAACTAAGGGGAGCGACTCTATCACTTGTCCGTTAGGACAATGCAGCCTAATGTCCACCACATCGGCAGATGCCGAATAATTGATACAGATGCTGTCGCCTGTACAGAAGGTTGTGTCCGTCAGTAAACTGATGTGGCCTCCCCTCACCACTATGTCAATCGAGTCGATGCGCAACTGGTGACAGCTGGTGGTATCGACACCTTCTAAATAATATCGTCCAGTGGCGTTGCTGTCGACATTGCGCAGCACGAAAGGGGGGTGGGTTAGGTGCAGGCCATTGGGACCCCTAAGTTCTAAACCGTCGATATGGGGAGCCTCGTATGTGAAGACGATGCTGTCGCCCTTGCAATAGGCGGTATCGAGAGAGAGATGGACCCGCGACATCTGGTTGTAGTCGTAGAAATAGCCAAGCACACAATCGTAGTGGTAATTTGCATTGTCTCTAGCACCACCCCTATGCTCAAGGACACCTAAATGGAACGTTCCGGATCGGTTTTCAAGGGTTATCAGGCTGTCAATCGTAAAGAAAGGAATGCTTATGGGGGTTACAATCTCCTTGCAACACCACGCCAGCGAGGTGTCGGATGGGAAGGTGTGGAAGTCGCTGGCTGTAATAAAGGTAGAGTCGCCATTAAACAAGAAGTCCGACACAAAGGCTCTTTTGGTCAGTATGTGGAGCATGGTGTTCCATGAATAGCGCACGTATGACACTTTGTGTGTCCCCGTGCAGTCAATAGGTGGCAACATGGTTGTCCCCACCCCGCCGTAGCTCGACGCCAGAGATGTCATTTGCAGTACTACTGCTGCCTTGTCAAGGGTAATCAGTGTGGCGGTGTCTTCTAGGAGAATAGGTCCATTATGCTGTTGATGAACGATGTCCTTTAGGATGCCATTGAAGTATACTTCCACCGTATCGTCCGGGTGGTTGGGAAAAATCCACACTTGTTCATAATAGTCAGAGTCGGCATTCTGTGAACGTATCGCCACATACCGTGTGCCTGTTTTGTCAGTGGGTAGAATTTGGTCGCCCATCACGTTATAGGGTTCATTTTCTAAAGGATGGGGAGGAGCGCATAAAGCTAGATCGTAGTCGGAGAAACTGACCACAATAGGCCGTGAGGCATGGATGGTGGTGCCGCCTAATCGGTCATGGGCTGTAAGACCGGCACATTCTCTGCCATAACTTTGACCCCTGTTTAGAGTGACTGACACCGACTCGTCAATATTTAGCCCACTAAATGCCCGCCCAGGTGGTGGTGCCATTTGGACCACCGTGCTATCCTCTGTGGCCACGACCTGTATGTGGCCCCTGTCGTACCCATTGGGCTGGCAGCCTATTATGTTTTGCATAGGAACCACAAAGTCGGTGCCTAGGGCATGGCTTCCCTTCAAAACAGTGATGTCGCTTATCGTGTGAGTATAATCTGTATAGCATGAGATGGGAGCTGTGGAGGTAATCAAGATTCCCAAATTGTTGATTATGTCGGGAACCGTCCCAATATTGCGACCAGCCCATAAGTAACGTAGTTGGTATCTGGAAAAGCTGTTGGCAGCTATGGTGTCTATAATGGGGGGATATAGCAGCTGGGATGCAGCTGGGATGCTAATAGTAACTACTGCTGGTTGGTCGGTGGTGAATATGTGCAGGTATGACGAATGCGCATTGGAGAACTCATGTGGCACAGTATACCAGAAAACTGTATCCGTTTGAGCCATGCTGCGGAGCGTGAGTGTCAGCGTGATTATTATGAGAAGTTTCTTCATCTCATTATTCATTTGTCGTGTAGTACTTCTATGACTCCCGTGTGTTGGGTGTGGATGGTGACACCGTGGGCCTTGAAGTAATAGAAGTAGGTGCCGGCAGGGATGCGCTGAGCGGCTGGGTCCCACCAGTCGCTTTCGTTGGCGATGTTGACTTTGTGGTAGACACGGCGGCCGGTGCGGTCGTAGATGGAGAGTTCGTTGTACCTGAAGCAGTTGTTTTCCAGCAGCCCCACGATGACGAAGCGGTCGTTGGTGCCGTCGCCGTTGGGCGTGACCATGTTGGGGAAGGAGAGGTTGGTGTCGCAGTGGTCGCCGTTCCAAAAGACATGCAGGTAGTAGTGTATGGTGCTGTCGCAGCCTGCCTCGTTGTATGTGTGGTAGACATAGTCGGCCACCGAGTCGGTGAACACGGTGTCGTAGGCGAACCATGGTAGCTGGTCTTCTGCAATGGTGTCGTAGATGGTGGTATCGCTGTTGGGGATGACGTGGAGGATGAAGGTGACAAGGCTGTCCTCGCCGTGGCTGCCGAAGAAGTGTAAAGTGCTCGATCCTTCATGATAGAACAGGGAGTCTCCGTATTGTACCGGCAGGTCGCTTTCACAAGCATAGTAGAGGACTGTGTCGGAGACATCGGGCAGGACAAAAAGGTGGTAGTGCAGGACGCTGTCGCAGGGTGCTGCGGAGTTGGGACGCAGGATGACAGTGTCGGTTGTGTGGAAGAAGAGCATACCGAAGCGGCTCAACGGCAAGTCATTGGAGGTGACGGTGTCATAGATGTGCGCATGGGGGGCATCGAAGATGTGGATGTTGATGGTGTCGGATACGATGGGGTGACAGTCGTTGTGGGTGATGCCTTCGACGATGTAAGCTCCGCTCATGGAGGTGTCGGCATTGTAGAGGATGTAGGGAGGGGCGGACAGAACGCTGCCGTCGGGGCAGAGGATGCGAAGGCTGTCGATGTTGTAATTGTCGAAAGAGAAGATTATGTCGTCCCCGGCACAGTAATCGGTGTCCATGTTGAAGAACAGCTTAGGGGAGGGGGCGTAGTCGGTGAGGTAGGTGTAAGAGGTGCCGTGGGTGCTGTCGGATTCAATGACGGCTAGGAGGAATTTGGCCGAGTCGCAGCGGATGTTCATCACGCCGGCAGAGGTGAGGGAGCCCAAGGGGGTGAGGAAAGGGGTGACCTCTTTGACGCAGAAGGAGAGCTGGGGGTTGCGTGGGGCTGGGCTGAAGTCTGCTGCGGTGATAATAGTGGAGTCACCGTTGAAGAGGATGTGGCCTGTGGCAGCGGTGGGGATGACCATGTGGATGGTGAGGGAGGTGCTGTCGGATCTAAGATAGGAGATTTGATGGGAGCCGGAACAATCTAATTGGGGGAGGATGGTGGCACCCATGCGTAGATTGGGGTCAATCTGATGGAGGAAGCCGGTGCCGTTGAACGACCAGCGGTCGTCGATGAAGTAATAGACGTCGTTGAAGATGATGTTGAACCACCCATGGACGGATGGGTAAGTGTAGCTGCGGAAGAGTTCCTTGAAGACCTCGGAATGGGAATGGGTGTTGAAGAGGAGGTATTCATTACCCCAATATTCAATAGGCACCAGCTGCTCACCGGCTACGTCGGAATGCCGCGTGGTGTCGCCCTCGACGGCGCGGGACATGCAGTCGATAGAGGTGGTGTTGACGGCGATGGGGTGTGAGGCCTGGATGATGGTGCGGATGATTTCGGTGTCGTGGTGCTTGGCACGCAAGCAGTAGCTCTGGCCACGGTGGAGCATGATGCTGATGGTGCTGTCGGGCATCACGTTGTCTTCGAACACGGCGGTGCCATGGTTGTAGTGCCACCAAATATTATCGTAGCCAAAAGTGTCGACGTAGTTGGGTGCGGTGATGAGGACAAGGGTGCTGTCCTCGGTGGCGACAATTTCGATGCTTTGCCCATTTTCAAACCAAGGGGTGTCCTGGTAAGGCAAAGGCGTGAGCAGATAGAAGGTCGTCCCCAAGGCATGGCGACCTTTGAGGGTGTAGGTTTCGCGGTGGGAGGAGGTGATTTGGAAGTAACAGGTGATGGGGGCGGAGGAAGAGACGCGCAGACCGCGGTCTAGGATGGTGTTGGAGGGAGAGGTGGCAAGAAAGCCGTTGTAGTAGAGAGGCATGAAGTCGTCGATGGTCTGTCCGTTGGCAGGCAGGGTGATGGTATGGGTGGGGAAGAGGCTGTTGGCTGGCTGCTCGATAGTGATGGTGGCTGGCTGGTCGTAGGTGTGGAAGACGAGTCGGGCCGCCGGCTCCGACGGATTGCTGTTGAGTCTGGAGAGGTCGGGTGCGGCAAACCAAAATACCGTGTCGGTCTGCGCGTGGCAGACTGAAGAAAGAAACACAAAAGCTAATAACAATAACCGCTTCATTTATCCATTACGTATATTACGTTTTTTAAATATAACGCGCGAAGAAGAAAATTATTGCATGGAATTGCAATTCTCAATTCTCACCTCTCCATTCTCAACGGCCCCGTCCACCCTTTTAGTTTTTAGTTTTTACCTTTTACTTTTAAAAAATTCTCAACTCTCAATTCTCAACTCTCAACTCTCAACTCTCAATTCTCCATTCTCAACGGCCCCGCCCACCCTTTTAGTTTTTAGTTTTTACCTTTTACTTTTTAAAAATTCTCAATTCTCAACTCTCAACTCTCCATTCTCAACGGCCCCGTCCACCTTTTTAGTTTTTAGTTTTTACCTTTTACTTTTTAAAAATTCTCAACTCTCAATTCTCAATTCTCAACTCTCAATTCTCCATTCTCAACGGCCCCGCCCACCCTTTTAGTTTTTAGTTTTTACCTTTTACTTTTTAAAAATTCTCAATTCTCCATTCTCCATTCTCAACGGCCCCGTCCACCCTTTTAGTTTTTAGTTTTTACCTTTTACTTTTATTTATCGGTCAGCACCTCGATGACTCCGGTGTGTTGGGTGTGGATGTTGACGCCGTGGGCCTTGAAGTAATAGAAATAGGTGCCGGCAGGGATGCGCTGAGCGGCTGGGTCCCACCAGTCGCCCTCGTCGGCGATGTTGACTTTGTGGTAGACACGGCGGCCGGTGCGGTCGTAGATAGAAAGCTCGCTGTACTTGAAGCAGTTGTTTTCCAGCAGTCCCACGATGACAAAACGGTCGTTGGAGCCGTCGCCGTTGGGCGTGACCAGGTTGGGATAGGAGAGGTTGGTGTCGCAGTGGTCGCCGTTCCAGAAGACATGGAGGTAGTAGTGGATGGTGCTGTCGCAGCCCGCCTCGTTGTAGGTGTGGTAAATATAGTCGGCCACCGAGTCGGTGAACACGCTGTCGAAGGCAAACCATGGCAGCTGGTCCTCGGTAATGCTGTCGCGGATGATGGTGTCGCTGGTGGGGATGATGTGGAGGATGAAGGTGACAAGGCTGTCCTCGCCGTGGCTGCCGTAGAAGTGGAAAGTGCCTGTACCCTCGTGATAGAACAGGGAGTCGCCGTATTGTACAGGCAGGTCGTTCTCGCAAGTGTAGTAAAGGACGGTGTCGAAGATGGTGTCATAGATGTGCAGGTGGTAGTTTATCAGACTGTCGCACATCGACGTGGGGTCGGGCCGGTATATTGCCGTGTCGGTCTCGGCATAAAATATTAGGCCAAAGCGGCTCCATGGCAGTTGCTCCTGAAGGATGGTGTCGTGCAGTTCGGCGGTATGATGTGGGTTGATGGTGATGTCAATGTAGTCCATGGCTATGGGGACGGTGCCTAAGGTGTCGTATCCATAGAGCCAATACCGTCCGCTCATGGAGGTGTCGGCGTCGGGGATGGAATAGGGCATGTCGTGCATGGCTCCGTCGGGGCTTTGCAGTCGGGTGTAGGCAACATTGTGTAAGGTAAACGAGAAGTATATGCTGTCGCCTTGGCAGAAGGTGTCGTTCATGTTGAATCGAACCGTAGCGGGTGTGGCATAGTCGGTCAGGATGGTATATGAAGCGCCCGTATTGGTGTCGTATTCTATCACGCCTAATATGAACAGGCTGCTGTCGCACTGTATGTGCATCACACCTCCGGCCGAGAGGTATTGCCCCACCTCTTTGCTGCACCACGATAGGGAGGGATAGCCTGCAAGTGGTTGGAAGTCGGCGGCTGTGAGCACTGTGGGGTCCCAATTAAAAAGTATATGGTTTACGGCCCGGCTGTTCACCACCATCTGTATTTTAATGGACAAACTGTCGGTGCGCAGATAGGATATTTGATGAGATCCGGAGTGCTCAACGTCGGGCATCACGGTGCAACCCACTCCGCATGCGGGCTTGTTCGACTCCTGTATCAGCCCAACGGGACGGTCAAACTCAAGAAAAAGGGCAGTGTCGCACGACATGAGGCTGGCGGAGGGGCGGAGCAATGCAAACCACCATTTCGACCAAACTGAGCCGCCATTGATACTGTCGGTTCTTATGCCCGAGACAGTATAATGGTAGATGCCGGTGTCTATATAGTCCAAGGCTCCATAGCTATAACCAATGCCCGTAGGGAATTCCAAAAATGGCACGTAGCGTGTCCCCCAAAAGGAGGTAGGGAGAATCTGGTCACCCACGTTTAGGTATCGGTAGGGAACAGTGGAGGGCTGTGAATGGGTGGTGCCCACCGCGATGGGCTTGGAGGAGCGGATAATGGTTTTCATTAAGTCGGTAGAGGCACTATTTGCCCGCATAGAGTAGCTCTGCCCCCGATTCAAGGTGATAGAGACCGTGTCGGTAGCCGTGATGCCCCCTTCGAATACGACGGTGCTGCCACCCAAGTGCGCGGGCGGCATT
>DFDY01000015.1:6373-6963 GCA_002368955.1 Bacteroidales bacterium UBA3816 | reverse complement strand
TACTTTGTACTAGAGCGTTAGTTTTACCTTTTACTTTTATAACATGGACCTAGACAAAGAAAAACAACGCTACAACCTGCGGTCGCTGCATGTACTGTTGGTTATCAGTTTCATCATCACGGGCTCCCAATTCATTTGGGAACTGATGGGCATCGCTGGCCTATTCCCTAAGATAAATCAGATCTATGCCAACACCCCGTCAGAATACAGCAGCATCTTCACCATCCGCATGGAACAAGAAATGGCCATACCCAACTGGTACAACCTCCTTCGTGCACTTCTGGACCTCACCTCCATCGTCGGCCTAGTACTCATGTGGCGACTGCGCAAAAACGGCTTCCACGCCTACACCCTCTCCAAACTGCTGCTCATGCTGCTCCCCCTACTCTTCCTCGACCGCTCCTATATGGGCATCGGCGACATCATGATAGCCGCCCTCTTCATCGCCTACTACTTCTTCCTCCTGAAAAGCCTCGGGGCCTTCGGCGGCAAAAATCCACAACAGAATTCTGAATCATGAGCCGTTTTAATTCTGAATTCTAAATTCTGAGTGGGGCTGCAGCCGTCTCAATTCTCAATTCTGAGCGGCT
>DFDY01000015.1:0-6298 GCA_002368955.1 Bacteroidales bacterium UBA3816 | reverse complement strand
CAATTCTGAGCGGCTCCCGCCCTCTCAATTCTCAATTCTCAACTCTCAATTCCCACCGGCTCGGCCTTCCGGGCAACAATAATGGAGAACTCATAAAGAAACCACAGCGGAAACGCCACCAAACACATTGTGAACACATCGGTACTGGGGGTGATGAACGCCGCCGCCACCAACACCAAGACCACTGCCACCTTACGTCCACGGCGCAAAAACGAAGACCTCAGCACCCCTATCCGTGCAAAGAAATAGGCCACAATCGGCATCTCAAAAACCAGCCCCAACATAAACATAAGCCCAATAAAAGTACTTATGTAGGAATTCAGTGAGATTTGGTTGACCACCTGTGCCGACACCTGATAGGTGCCCAAGAAGTTGAACGTAAGGGGAAAAATCAGGTAGTATGCCAACGCCATACCCAGAAAGAACTGGAAAAAGAAAGCCACAATGGCGACCGCAGCCGGCTTGCGCTCATTGTGGTAGAGGGCAGGCTTTACAAACAGCCACACCTCCACTATCAAATAGGGGAATGCCACCACCACCGCAAGGTAGAATGAAATGCTCAGGTGTGTCATCAGCTGTGAGGCAAGATTGATATTGATAAGGTTAATCTGCTGCACGTTGGCAACCAACCCTATCTTGCTGAGCAGACGGTATGTGATGAAGTCCGCATTGCACGGTGCAAGGATTATCTGCTCAAAGACAAAGTCCTTATAACAGAATGCCGCCACAGCCAATCCAAACACCAATGCAATGCAGCGTATCAACAGCCACCGGAACACCTCTACGTGTCCCCAGAATGTCTTTCCTTGGCTCATTGAACATGGGCCTGAGGCTCCTCTTTGGGCGTATCCTCTGTGATGTTATTTATCTCCTCTTCAACACCGTTCATGGCTTTCTTGTATTCCTTCACACCCTTTCCAAGCCCTTTCATCAGCTCGGGTATTTTCTTGCCGCCGAACAGCACAAGGACGATAAGCAAAATAACAATGATTTCGGGTCCACCTATCACTCCAAGCAGTTGCATTGTTTATTCCTCCGATAAAAAGATTTCACAGGTGTCGAAATTAATCTCCCAATGGCCGGTGGGGGTGCTCTTCCAGCCGTATTGTGTGGCCATGCGGTCCCACCACTGCTGAAAACGGGTGCCCGTCTCGCCCATGTCCTTCACCAGTTTCTGGTAGAGGGCATCGTTGTCGGGGGTGAGTATCTTGGCCAGTTCGTTCAGGCCGTTCTTGCGTTCGAAGAGCTGCTGTATCTCGTTGCGCTCCTCAGGAGTTACTTGTCCTACTTTTTCTTTCATGTTTACCATTCCTTTCTTACGTCAAATGGGTCTGTATAATTGATTTCTTTAATGTCTTTCTCAGGCATAAAGACTGCCTGTTCGCGTATGGCGGTCAGCAACCCTCTGGCAGCATTCCTCTCGGTGTGGGCCACTACGCACTGTTCGTGGCTGGGGGTGTTCACCTCGTAGGTCGTCTTGCGGTTCAGCCACACGCAGCGGCGGCAGTGGTAGGCATCGCAATGGCGGCAGAGGGGAGCATGGTCCAGGCGCAGAAGCTGCTGGTTCTTGATGTCCAAGCCTCTTTTGAGGTCACCCACGCTCTCCTCGGCATCGCTGTAGTAGAAAGCAGGGCAGAGGTAGAACCTGCCGTTGGGGGCCAGGGTGATGTTCTCCACTCCGGCGTTGCAGTGGTTGGGGTGGTCCAGCATCATGCGGTCGGTCAGCAGGTTCAGCTGGGGCGTGTTTCCTTTGAGATATTCTTCCTTCAGCACGTTGGCCAGGTTCTCCAGCAGGGTGTCATAGTGCTGCAAGTCCTCTTTGGAGAAAGTCTCCAAGTCTGTGATGACCACGTTCAGTCGCTGCACCTTGCGCATAAAGGCGGTGAGAGCTTTTTCACTCTCAAACAACTGCTTTTTGCCTATGCGCAGCACGGCCACACCACTCACCTGCTCAGGGATTGCGTCTATGGAGTCCAGAACCGACACATCTGCCCCGTCCAGTCCGGCTGGCTTGATGTTGTGATGGTCGATAGTCTCTATCACGTCAAGGTACTCCTGCGGCAGCGGGTAGTCGGGATAGACAAACTGTATCATTAGGTTCTCCTTCATGGCATAGAGGATGCCTGCCCGAAGGTCGTCAAGGCTTATCAGCCGACGCTCCTTGCAGGGGTTGTCGCAGTGGCAGTAGCTCACCGACATGTCGTCCAATAAAATAACTAAATATTGCATCATGGCCTTAACAGATTTCGGGTTTCACATCGCGTTTGTTCTTCTCATACTCCTCGCGCAGGTCTTCCAGCTCCAATTTGCGGTAGAGCTTGTTCCAGTAGTAGTTATTGGCCCGCACACGTGCCTTGTGCATCAGGCAGATGGCCGTGGCACGCTGATAGATGGTATTGGTCTGCGCGGCATCGTAGTTCTCGCCTTGGCACCAGGCGCAGCCAGAGGCCACCTCACATTCCAAGCATTTCTGCGGACTTTGGGTCGTGCGGTCGAGGGTGAGGAACGGACGCAACAAATTTTGGTTGATGCCGTCCTTGATGTTGCCAATGACGAGGGCTTTCTTGTCGCGGAGCGAGTACTGCGCAAAGCGGGTGCAGGGATAGAGGTTGCCGGCGGCGTCCACGCTCAGCATCCTGCCCGCGCCACACCAGTTCTGGTTGTCGCGCTCGGGGTCAAGCGGCTTGCCTATGTGTTCGCTGAAAAACGAGCAGGCATAGTCCTGATAGTAGCCCCCGTCAATTATTGCATCGGCCAGCTGCATCAGCTGCTCTTCAAACAGCTTGTCGTCGCCCTCCTGCCACACGTTTTCAAACACCACGTTGATGTTCACCTGGTGTATGCCCAACGAATAGAGGTGCAGCACGCTCTCGGTGATATAGGGTATGTCGGCACTGCTGATAGTCACCTTAGTTCCCGCATCGGGGAACTGCGAAAGCCACAGCGGAATGTTCTTCACCACGTCCTTGTAGCTTCCCCGTTCCGAGGGGTGGATGATACCGTTCTCGTCCGGCTGGGCCTGTTTCCACACACGGTTGAGGTCGTGCTTCTTCTCCGTGCCGTCGATGGTGATGCCTATCGACAGGTGCTCGCGGTTCTTCTTGATGAAGTTCTGCACCTCGGGCGTGTGGTAGTTGATGCCGTTGGTGGAGAAGGAGAACCTGTAGCTGTTGAACCAGTGGTGGTTCAACTCGAACATGCGCAGTTTCAAATAGTCGCAAATCTTGTCAATCAAGGCAATCTCCAAGAACGGCTCGCCACCGATAAAGTCCCACACCACGCTCTCCTCGCGGAAATCCTCTTCGTGGCTGAGGACAAAATCAATAAACTCCTTCGCCGTCTCCCACGACATCCGCTCCTTCACATTCTTCCCCACCAAATAGCAATACTTACACGCCAGCTGGCAGTCCTTCGTAACAATGAACGTAATGTTCTTCGCCATGCCGGACTGCCAATTCAGTTCCTGTTCTCTAATCGAACTCATTAATTACAGATTATGCCTGATTAATAGTTACTACTAGTACAATCACCACTGCAACCTCCTCGGCAATTATTTCCGCAACCATTCTTGCATCCTCCATCACAATATTGATAGCATGTACCTTCACATCCTCCTTTACATGTACCATCGCATCCTCCTTTACATGTGTTTTCACAAGGGTCTCCACATGATCTAGAACAGCCATTATGACAGCCATAATCACAGTCTGTTTTCTCTCCCCTTCTTATAGTTTTCGCAAAAACAGGAGAATTCATAAAAGCAATTAATCCGATAATTGGTATTGTCTTTTGGGCGGCTTGCTTAAAAAACTGCCTACGCGATTGGAGTTCTTCGTTTTGTTTCTTCTCTTTCATGATGTTGAAGTTTTATAGTTTTCCCTACTCATTTAAAGGCTTTTCGGGTTCCTCCGGTGAATAAATCACGTTGCAAAAGTACATGATTTCTGCATAATAGACCTTTAAACTCATTGCCCAAAATGGGCAAGTTGCCCATTTTGGGCAATCACCTCAATGCATCGGAAAAGAATTTAAAGAAATCAATATCAAGGGCTTTGGATATCAGAAAGAGTTGGTGTGTGTCTATCGCATCCTTCAAAAAGATCTTGTTGACGGTTCGAGGGTTGACATGTATTTGGGAGGCCAGCCAATGGTTTGTCTTGCCCTGACGGCGCAACTCGTCACGGATTATTTGTCCTATCGGTACTTGCATATTGCTATCTGTTTTCACGCTGTGCTACCGATTCCTTAGATTATTCCACAAACCACAAATAAGGAAGGCGAGCTTTAAATCTCGTCCCCCAATGTGCGGTCGTGGAAATTACCTCTCTAAGGAAAGACCAGAAAACTCGCCTATAAGCGAGCATCTGCCTTTGTAGTCCTTAGAGTCCTTAAATGAAATTTTCCACGTTTCACATTGGTCGGAACAAATAGCAAACGCTTATGTTGTTATACTATATTTATGTCAATTAATCTTCTATTATTTCATGTTCGTTTTGTTTATTATCATTATTACGAGTGCAAAATTACAAAGAAATAATGACATGAAAGAAAAAAATGCTTCGAGCATCAAAAAAATACGACTATTGAGCACAGAATCAAAAAGAAGTGATGCCTAAAAGAATGGCGGCACAATCTGAGGGCGGAGACTTTTGATGGTTCAGAGAGAGTCCGTCAGAGGTTCGCCGAAGGTTCGAATAGAAAAACGGAGAAACATTGAATTTCAGGCGTTTCTACTTTTGTCCAACGAAGGAAATGACCTAATGGGCGAAGAAATCAATACGTTACAAACATAGGATTGAATACCAGTTACTTAAGTATGCGTACTAGCATATATATGTAATATATATGCTGGCACAAGAGGTTACTGGTCATTAAGCAACAAATGAATACTAAGAGACTGCCAGTTGAAATTCTGAATTCTGAGTGGCTGCCGACCTCTTAGTGTACAATGAACAGTGTATAGTGTACAATTTACGGCTGCCGCACCAATTCTCAAGTCTCAACCACGCCCACCCTTTTAGTTTTTAGTTTTCACCTTTTACTTTTATCAAGTTCTCAATTCACTATTCTCGGCCAACCAGAGGTCTACTTTTTCTTTGATGGCAGAAACTAATTCTTTGGCCTTGGGATAGAGTCTGGCAGTGGAAACCGCATCGTGATTGAAGAGTGTGTTTTCCTGAAATCGCTTGACAGATTTTTGCTGGTTAAACTGATTAGCTTGTCAAATTAATCTGGTGCCGTACTGAATCGCTTGACAGGGGTGGTGACAATGGATAATGCAGAGCCATCCCTGACTGTTTGGCGGTGCAAAGTTACGACTATTTTTTCAATTGATGTCATCTTTTTTGTTTTTCCATAGGTTCTTGCCGGGTACCGCGCCGCGGTAGACCTCCATCGGGGCGAGCATTCCGATGCTCATGTGCGGGCGTATCTCGTTGTAGAATTGTATCATGCGGGCGATGCCCTCTTCTGCTGCCTGCCTGTCGGGGAACAGTTCCTGATGGTATATCCATTCCGTCTTGAGGATGCCGTTCATGCGCTCGGCGATGGGGTTGTCGGTGGGCTTGTAGCATTCGGTCATGCTGATCCGTATGTGGTGCCAGACGAGGGTGTCGACATAGCGGTAGCAGGCGTACTGCGTGCCGCGGTCGGAGTGGTGTATGGTGGCGCAGAGATTGCCCCCTCCGGCCGTCTTGATGCCCATCTCCAGCGCCTTGACGGTGCCTTCGGCCTCGAGGGTCTCGGTCAGGCACCAGCCGATGACGGCGTGCGAGAAGGCGTCGGTGAGCAGGTGCAGGTAAAGCACGTCGCCCTCTATCCAGACGTAGGTGATGTCGGCCACCCATACATGGTTCACATGCCTCACTTCCAGGCCCTTCACCAGGTTGGGGTACTTGCGGTAGACGTGGTTTGAGTTGGTCGTGTGTATCGGCTTGTTGCGGGGCAGGCGGAAGTTCTTCTCGGCATAGAACTTCAGAAAGGCGTCTCTCCCGTGCGTCACCTCTTTCCCCAAGTCACTGGCGAGCAGGAAGTAAAGTTTCACGCCTCCGATTCTCGGACACAGTCCTCGGTAGTATTCGATGAGGGCTGTCAGCAGTTTCGCCCGCTGGTTCTCCGAAACCACCACCGTGCTTTTCTTGTAATACCATTGGCGACGTTTGCCAAACAGACTGCAGAGGGTTTCCACACTGGTGTGCGGATACTCCTCGCGCAGCGCCGTCACTGCTTGGCACCATCTTTTTTTAATATGCTGATCCCTTCCTCCTTCTCGGCTATCTCTATCAGCTTCTCGTACCCG
>DFDY01000053.1 GCA_002368955.1 Bacteroidales bacterium UBA3816 | reverse complement strand
CACGGGAACCAGCGTCCTCGTCTCTGTTGCAACCCTTCTATACACAATTCTGAAATAGACAGCATCTCCAAATAATGTCAAGACATCATCATCGCCATAAGGACGGCGCGACCCGTTTTAAGGAACGCAGCCTGAATGCCATTGCCCTACGTCGCAAACTTGAAAAATGGCTCAAGGTGTTTCTCTGTATCATGGCAATCATTATGGTCGCCGCCGTCATCTACGTCTACACCGTTGGTTAATGGATGGCGCCTCCAAACGAGTCGGATGGCGCCTCCAAACGGGGTGAATGGCGCCTCCAAACGAAGCGGATAGCGCCTCCAAACGAACCGGATAGCGGTTCGTGGTAAATCGTAAGCAGTATCCCCCCTCTTTATAGCCCCCCTCTCTATATATAGAGGGGGGCATAAGAGGAGGGGGGTGCTGCCGATTTAGATGACCGCTATGCGGCCGGGTCGGGCCATTAGTAATATGTTGTAGAGGATTTAATGAATCATAATTATATGTCTGAGAATAGTCTCAAACAGAAAGCGGTCAAGGGCGTGGCGTGGACGGCATTGCAGCGATACTCGACGATGCTGATACAGTTCGTGTCGGGCATCATTCTTGCGCGCCTGCTCACCCCTTACGACTATGGCTGCATCGGCATGCTGATGATTTTCATGCTTTTGGCGGAGTCGTTCATTGATGGCGGCTTCGGTTCAGCACTGATACAGAAGAAACAGCCGACACAGACCGACTATTCTACTGTTTTTTTCTGGAATTTGGGCTTATCGGCGGTGCTCTATGCAGTGCTCTACCTGTCGGCACCAGCCATTGCGCGGTTCTATGGTATCCCCCTGCTTAGTGATGTGCTGCGGGTGCAGGGAATCATCCTATTTATCTATGCATTCAACATTGTGCAGCAGAACCAGTTGCGTAAGAAATTGAATTTCAAACTGCTCTCCGTCGTCACCATCATGACATCACTCATCGCACTCAGTGTAACCATCATCATGGCCTATCACGGCTATGGCGTGTGGGCTTTGGTGGCGCAGTACATCCTTACGGCCCTAATTCCTGCCCTGGTGTTCTGGTTTTGCGTGCGCTGGCGTCCGCAGTGGGTGTTCTCCTGGCAGTCGTTCCGCGAATTGTTCAGTTTCGGCTTCTACATGTTCCTCACAAACTTGCTGAATCAGTTTGGGCATCAGATACAGGGGCTACTGATAGGTCGGTTTTACAGTGCCTCCACGATGGGGTATTATTCCAAGGCGAACTCCACAGAACGGCTGGCTTCGACCAGTATTTCGAAAATAATGTCGCAGGTTACATATCCCCTCTATGCCGAAATGCAGGACAACAAGACTGCACTTGGCGACATGATTAAGAAGATAACATTGACTTTATCCTACGTTACTTTTCCCCTAATGTTCATCTTGCTGCTTTGTGCCAAACCGCTGTTTATCTTCCTCTACTCCGAACGATGGGCCGACAGTGTGCCTTATTTTCAGGTGTTGTGCGTTGCTGGACTGGCATACAGTTTGCAGTCGGTGAACTACCAGTCGGTAGCTGCCATAGGCAAGAGTCGTACGATGTTTGTTTGGACGTTTGTCAAGCGAGTCATTGGTATTGTCCTTGTCGTCGCGGGTTTGTTGTTGGATGGCATGAGAGGACTGCTTGTGGGCATGGTGCTCAACACGTGGTTTTCTTATTATATAAATATCTGGTTAGTATCTAAATATATAGGTTATAGTTGGCTGCGCCAGCTCCTTGACATCATGCCGGTGCTACTGGCCTCGCTTGTTGCCGCTGCCATGACATACGCAGTCGGAGCATTCTGCTCCCTATCACTTTATATGGACGGATTGCTGAAACTGGGCGTATTCATAGTGTTTTATGTAGCATGGTCAGTATTTGTTCGTCCAGAGGCTTACCAATATTTCTGTGTGGCGGTAAAACCATTAATCAAGAAGATAAAAGGTAAAAAGAATAAAGGTAAAAAGAAATTGTGATGAGTATTCTGAAAGACATCAAACTTTGGCTGACTGATCTTTTGTGTATCAGTAATTACGACAGGAAGGTGGAGCGCAAATTCTGGAAGATGCGCCGCCTGTATGAAAAAGGAGGCTACATCAATTGCAAGCGGGCGTTGAGGCTGGAAAATATATTGCAGGAAAAATACCAGTTAAAAATTTCTCGACGGGCTAAAATTGGTGAAAACTTCCAGATTCGTCATCCGATGGGCATCAGGATTGGGCCTACAGCGGAAATAGGTGACAACTGCAAAGTATATCCTTTCTTTGTCGCCATGGCTGCCGTTAAAAATGACAGAGATTTGATACTCAATCATGTACGCCGTCATCCGAAGATAGGAAATGATTGTATGCTGTGTTCAAAGGCAACAGTCATTGGCCCCGTTACGATTGGCGATGATGTCATTATCGGAGCCTGTGCCATTGTTACCAAGGATGTGCCGTCGCACAGTGTAGTGAAAGGTCTGAACCAGATTCGTCCGAAACGCCCTGAAGAGATACCAGACAAGTACAAAGTCGGGTTGTAATGGTAGAGGCTACAAAAGGAGTTTTTCTGCATAACGAATTGTTAATAACTATAGAATTTTTTACGTCACAAAGGAAATTTTTATGCTATAGTTGCTAATCGCAGGTAATACCCCACACTTCCCGCACTGGCTGCACCATGCCCTCACTGTCAGACGGTTACGCCGCCGCCAACCCCAGACTGCCGCCAACCAACCGCCACCCAGACCTGCACCCGGCCGCCGCGGCCG
>DFDY01000169.1:6122-7311 GCA_002368955.1 Bacteroidales bacterium UBA3816 | reverse complement strand
GCCATGTTGGTGGCGATGGTCACGTGGCCGGGCTCACCCGCATGGGCCACAATCTCGGCCTCCTTCTGGTGCAGTTTGGCGTTCAGCACACTGTGTTCGATGTGTTTCATCTTCAGCATCTTGCTCAGCAGTTCCGAGGTTTCCACGTTGGTGGTGCCTACCAGAACGGGGCGTCCGATGCTGATGAGGTGCTCCACCTCGTCAATGACGGCTTTATATTTTTCGCGCTTGGTCTTGTAAATCTTGTCGTCCATGTCAATACGGGCAATGGGGCGGTTGGTGGGGATGACCACCACATCCAATTTGTAGATGTTCCAGAACTCACCTGCTTCAGTCTCTGCCGTACCGGTCATACCGGCCAGCTTCTTGTACATGCGGAAATAGTTCTGCAACGTAATGGTGGCGTAGGTCTGTGTGGCAGCCTCCACCTTGGCGTTCTCCTTGGCCTCGACAGCTTGGTGCAGGCCGTCGCTCCAGCGGCGTCCTTCCATGATACGTCCTGTCTGCTCGTCGACAATCTTCACCTGTCGGTTTTCGTCCACGATGTAGTCGACATCTTTCTCAAACAAGGTGTAGGCTTTCAGCAGCTGGTCCACGGTGTGCACGCGGTCGCTCTGGATGGCGTAGTCGTTGAAGATTTTTTCTTTCTTCTGGGCTTTCTCCTCGGGGCTGAGGTCGCTCTGTTCCAGGTCGGCAATCATGGCGCCGATGTCGGGCAGTTGGTAGAAGTTGCGGTCCTCGCCCAGGCTGGTGAGGTAGTCCATACCCTTCTCGGTCAACTCCACTTGTCGGTTCTTCTCGTCGATGACAAAATAGAGGTCGTCGTCAATGAAGTGCATGTTTTTGTTCTGTTCCTGCATGTAGAAATTCTCTGTGCGTTGCAGGATGGCCTTGATGCCGGTTTCGGAGAGGAACTTGATGAGGGCCTTGTTCTTGGGCAAGCCACGATAGGCACGCAGCAGCAACTTGGCACACTCTTCTTCGGGTTTGGGGTCGGGATTTTGGGCTAGACCGGCCTTGGCGTCCGCCAAGACTTTGGTAATCATCACGCGTTGGGCGTTGTAGAGCTTTTCGATAACTGGTTTGAAACGGTCAAACTCCTGGTCCTCGTCGTCCTTGCCGGTGGGGCCGCTGATGATAAGAGGAGTACGGGCATCGTCAATAAGCACGGAGTCCACCTCGTCGACGA
>DFDY01000169.1:5831-6073 GCA_002368955.1 Bacteroidales bacterium UBA3816 | reverse complement strand
TCGTCGACGATGGCGTAGTTGTGGCCGCGCTGGACCAGCTCTTCGGGGTTGCGGCTCATGTTGTCGCGCAGGTAGTCGAAGCCAAACTCGTTGTTGGTGCCGAAGGTGATGTCGGCGCGGTAGGCAGCCTTACGCTCGTCGCTGTGGGGTTCGTGTTTGTCGATGCAGTCCACCGTCAGACCGTGAAATTCATACAGCATGCCCATCCATTCCGAGTCACGCTTGGCCAGGTAGTCGTTCAC
>DFDY01000169.1:0-5784 GCA_002368955.1 Bacteroidales bacterium UBA3816 | reverse complement strand
AGGTAGTCGTTCACCGTCACCACGTGCACCCCCTTGCCGGGCAGGGCATTGAGGTAGACGGGCAGGGTGGCCACCAAAGTCTTACCCTCGCCCGTGGCCATCTCGGCAATCTTGCCGCTGTGCAGGACGATGCCGCCGATAAGCTGCACGTCGTAGTGCACCATGTCCCACGTAATCATGTTTCCGCCGGCCATCCAGCTGTTCTTGTAGATGGCCTTGTCGCCCTCGATGTTCACGTTGTCGCGTTTCACGGCCAGCTCGCGGTCGTGGTCGGTGGCGGTCACCACCACCTCCTCGTTCTCGGCAAAGCGGCGGGCGGTCTCTTTCACCACACTGAATGCCTCGGGCAGGATGTCGTTCAGTATTTTCTGCGTCTTGTCGTAGGAGTCCTTCTCCAGCTTGTCTATGCGCTTGTAGATTTCCTCTTTCTCGTTGACGGGCATGTCATACTCATTCTCGATGCGCTCGCGCAGAGAGGCCAGTTCGTTCTCCTCGGCTGCTACTTCTTTGTTGATTCTCGCTTTGAATTCAAGGGTTTTGGCCCTCAGCTCGTCGTTGCTGAGTTTCTGTATTTCGGGATACACCTTCAAGGTGGCGTCCAGCATGGGTTTCACCTCTTTCAGGTCTCGATCAGATTTGGTGCCAAATAGTTTGGACAGAAAATTAGCCATTTATTATATCTCTATTTTATTATTATTTCTTTATATTACAAAACGTTGGACGTAGCCACCGCCTTTTCACAAAGGTTACAAAGATACGAATTTTTTTTTATTTTCATATCTTTCTTTACTTGCCAAGCTCAAAAAAGCACTCGGCTGCTTACGCCAACCAACAAAAACTGTGCCGCTTTTCAAAAAAAAACTTCCCATTTCGGTCTTTCTTTGTATCTTTGCAGCCGCAATTATACATCACCGTTATGACTATAGGACTGTGTATGGGGCAGTTCTGCCCGCTCCATCAGGGACATCTCGACCTCATTCTTCGTGCCAAGAAAGAGAACGACCTCTGCCTCGTGGCGGTGCTCGACGGCGAGTGCCCCGACCCTCGTTTCCCCCTCTCGCGCCGCACCCAGCTGGTGCGTGAGTTTTTCCTGAACGACCGTCACGTTCAGGTGATTGGCATCCCGTCCCTTTCCTTGCCTTCCGGCCATAGCCCCGAGGCCAGTCGCTGGAGAGAAATCTTGGCTTCCATACGCCGAGAGGCTGACATCATGACAGCCCCCATCACTATCTACACCGCCAACCCTGCCCAGGTCGACCCTCTTGTCCAAATAGGCGAGCGGCCATTGCTGGTCCCGAAAGAACAGCCCCTGCAGAGTGCCGAAATCCTCCGCAACCCCTTGCGCCATTGGCAAAAGATTGCCACCACCTTCCATCCCTATCTCACTTGCAACCTCCTGGTGGTTGGCACAGCCTCAGAGGGAAAGACCTCGTTGGTGAACGATGTTGCCCGCTATTTCAACCTACCCACTGCGGTGGAGTGGGGAAGGGTCTACATGGAACAGCATGGGCTGCGTGACCCGGAACTGACGGTGGATGACTTCGTTGAGTTTCTCGTGGGCCAGATGCGCCTCTGCCAGCAGGCCATCCGTCAGGCCTCGCAGGGCATCATGATCTCCGACACCGACAACCTCATCACCCTCATGTATGCCAAAGCCTATGCCGAGGACGAGCACATGCTCCTCAGCATGAAGGACTACGACGAGGTGCTCTATCCCTTGGCCCGTTCGCTCAGCGGTCAGATTCAGTGGCACCGTATCTTTCTCATGCAGCCCGGTGGCACATATGTCGACGACGGCCTCCGCTACATGGGACAGTCCTCTATGGATCAACGTCTTGCCAACCATCACAAACTGCTGGCCCTCCTCCACGAGTTTGGTCTTGACGACCGCGTGGAGCTCCTTCAGGGCGGCAACTATCTCCAAAACTTCCTAACCCTCAAAAACTACATCCGTGACCTCCTTCACCAATAGACTCAAAAACGAACTGATGGGCGACGGCTGGTTCGGCCTCCTTTTCATCACCCTAGGCCTCCTCACCCAGCTGGCCTCCTTCATCTGGGCACCGGACACCACCCTCAGCCCCGTCGATGCCGTCATCTCGCTTGTCTGCGGCATGTTCGGCATCGTGGGCGTAGTGCTTTACAGCCAAAAGAAGCTCTCCGGCTACATCTTCTCCTTCGTCCAGCTTTTCCTCTATGTCTATCTGGCCGCCAAACAGCACCTTTGGGGCCAGATTGCCCAAAATAACTTCTACTTCGTTACCATGATAGGGGGCATGTATATCTGGGTGAAGCACTACCGCTCTTCCGACACCGACTCCGAGGTGGACACCCTGCAGCTCTCGCGCAAGTGGTTCGGCGGCATCCTTGCAGCCACGGTGGTCCTGATAGGCGTGCTCTACTACGTCCTGCGCCTCACCAACGACCCGCAGCCCTTCATCGATGCCTTCACCACCGTGCCCGCCTTCGTGGCACAAATACTGTTGATGCTCCGCTACCGCGAGAACTGGGTCTTCTGGGCCATTCTCAATGTGGCCTCCGTGGTCCTTTGGGCTCGCGCCGAAAACTGGTGCCTGATGATCCAGTACATCTTCTGGACCATCAACTGCGCCTATGGCTACCACCTTTGGCGCACCACCCAGGGCAGCTCCACAGGCAACCAGGCCGCTAAAAAATAGCCTACAGCAGTTGTTCGCTCCGCTGTTCGTCCCGGCCCCGCCCCGCTTGGCCCTGTTCGTTCTTCTTGATAATCACCCTGCTGTTAGTTGTTTCGTGGCAATTTCAATCCTTCGTCCCAATCTCTGTCGTATCCCCGTCGCTTCCCATCCGTTTTCCCCCCATTATACCATCGCTTACAAAGCGGATGAGTAGCAGCTGAGTATTGCTGGTTTGACGCTTGGATAGTTGAATTATAATGACATGACCCTGCTAAACCCAAATGGGTCATAAACAGACCTAAAAAAGTGAAATAGGTTGAAATGTCGGCCTAATGACCGATTTTGGTTAAAGAAAGGCGGTCCACTTGGGGTGAGTGAGCTGCATGGGTTGCAACAGAGCCAAAGGATGGCTGATGGTCTTTATGACCCCACTAGATGCCTTGGGGGTAGTGAACCACGTAGCTCTCGCCGTCGGTGGCAACTAGGGTGTTGGGGAAGATTTCCTGTGCCTCGGCCAACAGCTTGTCCGGGTCTTTGTAGCGGGCGCTGATATGGGTGAGGAGCAACTGCCCCGCCTCGGCTTTGAAGGCCAGGGTGGCCGCTTGTGTAGAGGTGCAGTGCAGTTTCTCGGCTGCCACGCTGGCAAAGGAATTGTCGAAGGTGCTCTCAAGGCAGAGCAGGTCCACTTTGTGGATGAAGGGTAGGAAGCTCTCGGTGTAGCCCGTGTCGGTGCAATAGGCGTAGCGACGGGCGGGGTTGGAGCCGCGGGGCACCTCTTCTATCAGGTAGCCGTAGGTGGGCACCGAGTGGAGCAGCGGAAAGGCCGAGACACGGCAGAGGTAGTTCTCGAACACGGTCTGGCAGCCTTCGGCGTGGCTGAGTTCGTGGTAGTTCACTTCGAAGTTGAGGCGGCTTCCGGCGGCCTCCATAAAGGTGTTCATGGCATGGGCTATGCCCTGGGGAGCGAAGATGCTGACCGGGTTGGTGCGGCCACAGAGGTGCATGGTGCTCAGCAGGCCCGGGAGTCCAAAGAAGTGGTCGCCGTGCAGATGGGTGAGGAAGATGGTGCCGGCAGACTGCAGCTTCTGGTGACAGATGCGCATTTGGGTCTGTGTGTTCTCTCCGCAGTCCAGCAGGATGCGGAAACCGTTGATGTTGACCACTTGCCCGCTGCAGTGGCGGGCCATGGTGGGCAGGGCTGCTCCGGAGCCTAGTATAGTGGTGTAGAAGTTCACTTAGTTGGCGTAATAAATGATGGCGCCGCTCGTGGGGTCGAAGAGGGCTTTGAATTTCTTGTGTGGCAGGTCGATGACGGGACCGTACTGTGCCACTGGCAGCGTCACCTGGTAGTCGAAGAGTTCGCAGTGGAGGTTCATCTGTGCCTGCGAGGGCATACGGTACTTGAAGTTGCGGTAGCCGCGGGTGAAGATGCCGGGCTTCTGCTCGCGCGAGAATTGGCGCACTTTCTGTAGCGACTTGTCGGGGCGCAGGGTGCAGGTGACGGGCAGTGCGTCGTAGTCGTCCTCCTCGCAGATGCCTTCGGCGCGGCTGAAATAGAAGAGGACGGTTTGTTGCAGAGTGTCGGTGGCCTTGGTGGCCGGCTGCGGCTGGAGGAAGAAGTGGACGGTCTCCACCACCGGCTTGCCGATGAATTGGGCCATCAGCACGGCCTCTTTCTCCTCAATTTGGCGCAGCATCTGCTCTTTGCCCTCGACGGTGTAGCGGTCGGAGACGGTGATTTCGGCCCGTTGGTCTTCCAGTTCTGCAATCTCGGCGGCGGCGGCTTGGGCCCGCTGGCGCATGGAGCGGGGGGCTTTCTTGGTGGAGGTGCCTGTGGGACGGCCGGGCTGGTCGCCCTTGACATAGAAGGTGTCGGTGCGGTCGTAGAGGTTATAGGTGGGCAGCATCTTGTCGGCCGTGGCGTTGTGCAGCACCAGCTTGGCATCGGAGGCGGTCACTTGGTCGGTGGGCTCGGCGGTGCCCAGCTGGGTGGCGGCCTCCTGCGGCGTCATGCCTACGGAGCGCAGCAGGTGGCGGTTGTCGACCTGTATGGATATGCCGTTGGGGTTGACATAGTAGTAGTTGTTGGGGTCGGCGGTGACGGTATAGGAGGTGGATATGTCCTTGATGCGATAGGGTTTCTCGACATCGAAGTTGTCCAACGCCAGCATCTCGGAGGCAAACTCGCTGTAGACGGCATCGGTGAGGTCGTAGTACAGATAGGTGACGTCCACACATATCTGGGTCATGGGCAGGGCATAGTAGAGGCCGCCGCCGTTGTGCTTGCTGTTGTTGCTTACGGGGGTGACGGTGTAGCAGCTGCTAAGGAGCAGCGCACTGGCCAGGGTGAGGAGTAGATTCTTTTTTGTCATATTGTTTCGTTCAAATAATCAGTTGTTTTGTTGGGCAGGGGAGGGGTTCTTTTCGCGTGCCAGCAGCAGGCCCAGGAAGGTGAGCAGGCCGTTGAGCAGCAGTATTTCAAAGCCGAAGTGGTAGCCCGTCCACTGGGGCATGCCTATTTTCAAGAGGTAGCAGACCACGGGCGAGAGCACCGCTATCACGGGCACCCAGGCATCGCGCACCCGTCGGCGAGTGAAAAGGCCGAAGGTGTAGAGGCCCAGCAGGGGACCGTAGGTGAAGCCCGCAATGTCGAAGAGGGTGTCGATAAGCGACTGATTGTGGAAAGGCCGGAAGGCCATGATAACCACCAGATAGAGCAGGGCGAATCCCACATGGACCCAACGGCGTATCTTCAGTTCGTTGCGGCTGTTGGAGGCGTCGGATTTCTCTTTCTTTTCGCCGAAACCCAGAAAGTTGTAGCAGAAGGTGGTGGTGAGGGCCGTGAGGGTGCCGTCGGCGCTGGAATAGCCAGCGGCCACCATGCCCAGCACGAACACTACGGCGGTGAAGGTGCTCAGGTGGAAGGCAATGGAGGGGAATATCTTGTCGCCCACCACGGTGCCGGCTTCGTTGACGGGGAGGGCAAATCCGGTGCTTTCGGCATAGGCAATGAGGGCGGCCCCAAGGCTGAGGAAGAGAATGTTGACCACGATGAAGAGCAGGCTGCTGGTGAGTACGTTTTTCTGTGCATCGCGCAGGTTTTTGCAGGTGAGGTTCTTCTGCATCA
>DFDY01000157.1 GCA_002368955.1 Bacteroidales bacterium UBA3816 | reverse complement strand
CGTCGGGGTTGAAGGAGATGATTGAAGGCACCCCGATAGCCAAGCGCTTCGAGAACATCTATGCCTGCTCGTTCCTCTACAATGTCGACGGAGTTGCCTATTGGCCCGCTGTGGCGGTGGATTACACTACGAAGACGCAGTTTCTCTTCAAGATCAGCAAAGGGATCAGGGAGATAAGTGACAACAAGAGGATCAACGAGTATGTGGCCAAAGAGGACCGTACCATCCCCTTTGAGCGGATGATATACATGGGAGACGGGGAGACGGACGTCCCCTGCATGAGCGTTGTCAAGGAACAGGGTGGCCACTCCATCGCCGTCTATGGCAACCGCAAGAAGAAGACGGTGGCTGAGCGTCTGATAAAGGAGAATAGGGTCAATTTCGTGTGCAAGGCCGACTACACAGAGGGCTCGGAGATACACACCACCGTGAAGCTCATCCTTGACAAGATACGCGCCGACTACGACTTGATGTTGAATGGTGAATAAGTTTAAGTTTTTAGTTTTAGTTTTTAGCAGGGGGGAGGGATATATAGTTAATAGATAATAGTTAATGCTTGCGAGCAGGCAGGGGTGGGGCTGATGGGTCTGACAGGTATCCCGCTTTACAAGCGGCAATCTATAAATCTATTTCCCTGCGGGGATTGTATCAAGAATTAAAGAATTTGGAAATTGTTAAATAGCGTATTTCGAATGTTGCAAGAATTAAGGCTTTTAGATTAATTCAACTCGAGTAAGACCACCGCGTTTTCCGACGACGAAGAGTGAAGGGGGCTCGTTTTCGTGATGGTAGTCCTCCAGAAAGAGGGGTTGGTTGAGTGTGAAGCGCTGACAGAGGAAGGTGTCTCCGACGAGAAGTTTCGACTTTATCGATTCCTCCACCCGCCAAAGGCCGTCGCCCAGATGTACCAGTGTACATTTCCGTTCGGGGTTCCACTCGATGACAATCCTGTCGCCTGTGGGGACCTCGGAGGCCATGAGAGATGGTGCCATCACCCGATGGCTGCTCTGTGCCGAAGGGACATCGCAGTAGTCGGCCACGAAGGTGGCCCAATCGGGGAAGCCGACAAACTGTGCCAGGATAGAGAGGGTGCCTTCTCGGACGGATTGATAGCCGTCCACATATCCCCAGATGCGTTCCAGAGTGCTGACGCTCAATGTTTGGTGCAAGCGTCCCTGGATGCATCCCGAGAGGAAGGCAAAGTCGGTCGAGGTGGAAAGCCGGTGGTTTGCGCTCTCCTCGACGAGAGCACGCAGCAACATGATATTCTGATTGATATCTTTCATTGTGGTATGGCTATAGGGTAGTGCAAAGATAGCTAAAAAAAACATTTCTAAACCATTTCTTTTCAAGTATTGTTTTTCAGCCTTGGAAAAAAGACGTATCTTTGCAGCATGAATCTTGATGTCGACGATATGACTTCGGGCCGTCTAATGCCCGAAACATCAACGCAATATATTTCCACCGACGCCATTTCCGACCGAGAAGAAATAGCATCGGAAGGCTACAGCCGTTTGATGCGTGGCGTGCGTTACGGAATGTATTTCATGTTCAAAGGCCTCAAAGAGCAGTATGTTCACGACCCCGTCTATCACAATTTGCTACGCAAGGAGTTTGAAATCATGGTGCAGATGGATCATCCCAATATCGTACGAGTTTATTCGTTCGAGGAAATTGAAGGTATGGGGATTTGCATTGTGATGGAATGGATTGACGGCATGCCGCTCGACACATGGCTGGCGACGCACCCTTCGGCTGCCAGTCGTCGTCGCGTAGTAGGGCAGCTGCTGGACGCCATGAAGCATTGGCACTCGCACCAAGTGGTGCATCGCGACCTGAAACCGAGCAATATCCTTGTTACCCGCAACGGGGCCAACGTGCGTGTCATCGATTTTGGCCTAGCCGATGCCGACCAGTATGCCGTCCTCAAAGAGCCCGCCTACACTCTCAGCTACGCATCGCCCGAGCAGCTGGAGGGTGGCGAACTCGACTGCCGGAGCGATATTTATAGTTTCGGGCGTCTGTTACGGTTGATATTTCCTCGTCGCTACCGTGCTGTGGCGGCCCGCTGTTGCCGTCATCGGCGCGAGCAGCGCTACCCGTCGGCCGAGGCTGTCTACGCTGCCTTGAAGCGTCGCATGTGGCTGCCCATAGTGGCTGTTGTGCTATTGCTGGCAGCCATGGTGGGCTTGTGGCAGGTGCTCTTTCATTTCGACAGTCAGCAATTCTCCTACACTGTTGGCGACAACCAGGTGCTGCAGGTGAAGATTGTCGACTCCGAAGCCATCGTCGTCGGCTGCGATACCGTGGCGGGCGACCTTGTGCTGCCCGATCGGGTACGGCATGGACTCTTCTGCTATCCCCTGCGCGAGATTGGCTATCGAGCCTTCTTCCAATGCAAGGACCTCACAAAGGTCAGTTTTCCGTCGACCTTGCGCCGCATCGAAGACGAGGCGTTTGCGTCGTGCATCAATCTGGGCGACACCTTGTTGCTGACAGAAGATCTGGAGTATTTGGGCGACCATGTGTTTGACAACTGTGAGCAGCTGAAGGCCTGCCGTGTGGAAAGCCGGCGGCTGCACGTGAAGAAAGACCCAGATAAGTATGGCCGCTTTGGCAATAACATCTCTATGAAGGACATCATTGTTGATGGCAACGTCGACTCCCTTTGTGAGCACCTTTTCGAGTGGGCCTATTGGGGTGTGACTGACATTTGGCTCGAAGAAGGGTTGACGCATTTGGGCGAAAGGTCGCTCTCCGAACTTTACAATCTGGAGCGTATCCACTTCCCGTCGACGTTGAAGAAGATTGACCAAAGTTGCTTCTACGGATGTGGCATCCGACGGTTGATTATCCCCGACCAGATTGAGGAGATAGAGACCTACGGCATAGGTGTCATGTTCAACTGTCGCTATGTGGAGTTCGGCCGAGGCCTGAAGTTCCTCGGCCCTGGCAACCTCTACGGCTACCGCAACCTGGACACCGTCGTTTTCCGCTCCACAGAGCCCCCGACGGTGACCGCCACCACGTTCAACTTCGTGCAGGAGTCGCCCAATCCCCTTGTCCTCGTTCCCGCCGAAGCGCTGGAGCGATACCTGGCCGACACCAACTTTGCCAAGCTGAACATCAAGGGGTACTGAGGAAATCGCCGTTTTAAATAATATTTGTATTCAGCACAGTTGCCCGCCCGGACCCGTGAAAGGTCCGGGCGACAGACGTAATGGTTAGATATTGATTTAGACGTTAGTTTGCGGAGTGCCGAATCGTGCAAATCCGTGAATGGTGGGCAATGCGAGAGACTCTTTACATGGGATAGGCAAGACAGCATAGCCCCTGCGCTTTTTTTTGTGTTCCACACGAGGGTGAACCGAAGATAAGGTCTCTGGTTGAGGGCTTGATATATAGCACAATACAAAAAGAAACAAATTAGAAATAAGTATCCTTAGGGAATTATTGCTAAATTTGCACATTGGAAAGAGTGGTGACTGAATAGTGAAATTTTTTAAACATAAAGAAAAAAATATGGGACTCCTCAACAACATCAAAGATGCCTTCAACAAGGCTGAATTCACCGTAGCGCCAAACAAGAAACTGAAGACCATCTCGGCTGATTTTCTCAAAGCATTTGACCTTCAATTGGCCTTTTACAAAGGGCAGAAACTTGCCGATCCTGAGATGACCCTCGCTGCCCTCAACAGCCTCACTTCAAAAGAGGTGAACACCAATGCCGACGGGCTGAAGATTAAAGGTTCGATGAAGGTAGGAGATGCCGAGAAACTATTTGACCAGAACTTTGGCGTCACCGTACAGATTAAGGACAAAGAAGGCAGGGGCTGCGTTCCCAACAGCATCACTATCGGTCAGGCTGCACGCGGAGAGTACAAATGAGATTCGAGGCTACATCGACCGAGGCGGCACTGGCCGCCAACGGCAAAATAATCAACGCTGCCACCCCTTGGCACCTCATCGTCGACACCGACGAGGAGACCATCACCGTGCGCAAGCGCAACCTTACCATGATAGGTGTGGATGAGGATGTCTTGGCTTTCCGCTTCATCCGCCGCATCCGCATCGACCAGCACCTCATCGGTGCCGACATCGAGATAAAGGCCGTCGGAGGTACCGTCACCGCCTACTGCCTCAGCAAGAGCGACTGCAAGAAGATAAAACAGATACTGATGGAGTACAACTCCACCAAGCGAGGCAAAGGAATCATATTTTCGTAAACAATCAACCCTTTTATTAACCCATTAAAACATCTAAAATTATGGCAGAAGGAATCAGCGTAACTGGCCAAAAGAAAATCGAGACTCTTTGCAAAGAATTCAATGAAAAATTCCCATATCTTTGTCTTTGCGTATTTCCAATGAATGAATGGAACACTATCGCATCAGCAGGTGAGCTGCATACAATAGATTATTCGCTTACAATTGCTCAGATACGTAGTCAAGGCGCGACCGGAAGTATTACTATAACTGGTAACAAACTGGTCAAAACACTCGAACAAGAGTTTCGTGATGTAGTCGGATTGAATGCACAGGTTGGATACACAGAAAGCAACGGTTCAACACGGTACACCGGCCAAGCAAATGACTCTCTAACACTTACCGCATTAAACAAGAAATGCCGGGAAACTGGCTGCAAGAAGAATACATGGAAGCCTCAACTGGTGAGCCACGGTAACGTGTAATTGTATTATTTTAGTTTAAACAATCAACCCTTTTATTAACCCATTAAAACGTTTTAATTATGGCAGACATCAAAATGACTGGCAACATGAAGGTGAAAACCCTTCGTGCAGAATTCAAGAAAGCCTTCGGCTCGACTCTCCGTGTCTACAACGGCATGAAGTTCGCCGATGACGATGCAACCCTCGCCTCCATCCGCGCCAAGGATGCCAAGGGTGGCGAACTGACCGTGCGTGGCAACATGCAGGTGGGCAACTTCGAGGACAAGGTGAAGGAGCTCTACGGCATCAAGGTCCAGGTGGCCAACGCCGACGACAGCGCCCTCGCAGACAACGGCGTCACCATCACCGCCGCTGGCAAGTAAGCCATTGGCAACTACGGCAGTGGTGGTCTCCCCGTCCGCCACTGCCTATTGTTTCACCAATTAAAAACATTTGATTATGGGACTTGCAAGTACACTTATCAAAGACGGAAAGAAAATCAAAAAGGTCGGCGAATTTATCAATAGCGATAAAGTCAAGACCACCGGCAAAAAAGTCAAAGAAACTGGCGACAAAATTGAAAAAATAAACAAGACGCTCAAGAAATTCGGTCTATAAAAATAATAACCAATCCGGCGAACTAAGGTATGTCGGATATTAACTCTTAAAATAAACAATTATGGCAGAAGGAATCAGCGTGACCGGCAACAAAAAGGTCGAAACCCTTGTAAAGGAGTTCAACAAGAAATATCCGTATATTCGGTTGGGTATCTTCCCAATGTCGGCAAAAGAGATTGTTGCTCAAGGAGGGACAATCACACAGGTGGATTACAGCAAAACTATTGCCAATGTCCGCACGAAGGTGACTCCCGGTGATATCACTATCACTGGCAACAAACAGGTGAAGACTCTTGAAAAAGAGTTCGAACAAATATTCGGACTTTATGCCCAAGTCTGTTATACAACCAAAGAGGGCCAGCGTTACTACACTTCGGGCTCTACCGACAGCATGACGCTCAACGCATTCAACAAGAAATGCGAAGCTGACGGTTGTAAGAAAGATGTATGGAAATAAACAATAAATGATATGGAAAGCAAAATAAAAGTCCACGGAAAGGCCAAAGGCTGGACCGCGCTGGGCATCATCGATGCCTACACCAAGTTGCACCCGAGTGCGACGGTTGAAGATATTAACAAGGCGTTCCCGCGTGAATTGTTCGCCTCCACCAAGACGTACAAAGATACTGTCAAAGACATGAAAGTGTTTTTGGAAGAGGCCGTGCAAGCTGGCGACGAGAGAGCCGTCGAATGGCTAAAGACGAATATGGACAGTGAGGATGCACGGTATGTCGTCACCCTCGAGGATGGCACCAAAATCACCTTCTATAGAATTACCTGGTCGGAATCCATTTTCCCGAAAATTGTGGAGCATGCGAAGACTCTCGGTATCGAGGTGGCTTCCTTCGAGAATATCGGACGAGGCAAAGGCCGTGGTGAATACGAGATTGAGTATTTGCCCGATTATTCGTTCCATGTTGATGGCCGCATGACCGTCAAAACCCTTCAGCGCCAGTTCCGCGATGCTTTCAATGCTGGACTCCGCATTTACGAGCCCAGCGGTAAGAAGGCTCATCCTAATGCTGTGCTGGCAAAACTGCGCACCATTGAAGATGCCACCGAGGTCGGTGACTTCGAGGCTACCAATGATATGAAGGTGATGGAATTTGAATACAAGATGAAATCCATCTTCGGAATCAACGTCCAGGTGGCCCTTGCCGACGACAGCAAGCTGTCGAAGGATGACTCCCCGCTGAAGGATGCAGGGAAACTATAATTCAGATAATAGTTATAGTCATAATATCCGAACCAATCTGGAGGGCGGGAGACTGCCCACCAGATTCAAAATAGCGCAAAATGAAAACGATTGAAGAAGTTGTCCATAACTGTTGGGAGGTCCATCGACTCTTGTTGGATTGCTCTCTGGTGAAGGATTGTATGGTGCAGCCGTCGATCCCTATTCTCTGGTTTGGTGATATGGTGGCTTACTACAGGTCGGAGCGAAAGGTCGTCACAGTGGGGTCGAACCCGTCGCTGCAGGAGTTCCCCAAAGGCAAAGACCGTTTCCCCAGGGCGGCTGCCTTGCACGGGAAAAAGACGCTTGACTCCAAGGATGTTGAGGCATATACAGCGGCTATGAACGACTATTTCGAAACGGAGCCTTACGGCAAGTGGTTCAGTCACTTCGAGAAAGTCCTGAATCCATTGGACACCAGCTACTATGTCTCCCGGAAGATGCCCAACCGCGCCATCCACATTGATATCTATGCTCCCTTTGCCACCGACCCCACGTGGAGTTTTCTTTCGCCCAAGCAAAAAGCGTGTATCGACGAGAAGTCGAACGGCCTCTACGAAGACCTGTTGGCTATGCTGAAGCCCGATGTGGTGTTGGTTTCCGCCAATAGTACCGTGGTGAAAGAACAGTTCCCTATAAGTTTCAATGCCTATCTCGGAGATGCCGACAAGGGTAGCCACTATCTGCGGGCAGGCAAGACGAAAGATGGCTGTGTCGTCATTTGGGGCTTCAACAACATTTCCGGCCCGTTCTCCATCAAGAGAGAAATCCTCGAAGAAAAGATAAGACAGATAAAAAAAGATTACGCCCTATGAACGATGAGCTTGCCTTCGTACAGTTTATCCACCCCGGCAGAGAGAACTGCCCCTCGAAACGGAGCAAGACAAATATTGCAGCGTGGAATCACGGCAGTCACCGCCGCAAATTCCTCTGTGCACAGGGGCAGTATGTAAGCAACGGTCGTCTGATAGGCGAGGAGCAGTGCTTCTGGGGAGAATGGGAGCCTCAGTCGCACATCACGCGCATTACCAATCCACAAGAAGACGGCTGTTCGCCCCATGTCATCCATCGTCCGATGCTCGACCTCACAGAGCCGGTCAAGAATGCGCAAAACCGCTATCGCCAGAACACAGACCCCTTTGTGTTCCGCGAACAGTTCCTCTATCGTTGTTGCCAACAGACGCGCAAGACGGGGCCAACCCAGCTGGCGCACCTGCTGCCGGGCAGCATCGTGCTCTTCGGCTCAAGGGTGAACGGCCTGTTTGCCGTCGACACCGTCTTCGTAGTGGAAAGCTATCACGACTACTGCGACCAAATCGGAGGCATGGACTTCGACCCAAGCCTGAAACACTATGCCGAGATTGTGGGCATAGGCTTGGGAATGAACGAGCCCGGTTGGAAAAAAGACAGCTCGCGTATGCGTCTCTATTACGGTGCATCGCCAAGCAAGCCCTACGAAGGCATGTACAGCTTTGTGCCCAGCAAACCGTTGAAAGGCAACGAGCATGGCTGCGCCCGCCCGACGCTCACCCAAGACGAGATGCGCGACATCTATGTCGACTGCATCACCGACAACCTGCAGCAGTCGTTCAAACTCTGCCCCGATGCCACCCTGAATGGCAACCTCGCGGCCTGGAACCGCATACGCACGCTCTTCGCCCAGAAAGGCTATCTGGAGGGGGTGAACTTCCAGTGCCCCAAAAACAGCAAAATATGAATAATCACAATTATTAACCTTTTAAAACCACAACACCATGAGCGTAGAATACTACCGCAAACGCCTTATCGAATTGCGCAAGGATGTCTCCGACGAGCGCGAGGCAAAGAAAAGAGACAATGCACACTATGCCGATCTCGTCAAGCGTGCCACCTCGACCAGCAGCAAGGCCAGTTACCGCAAACAGAAAATCGAGCGTGCCGCCAGCCACGACCGCCGCATCGAAAGCCTCAAACGCGACATTGAAAGGGCCAAGGACGACCTCAAGCGCGAACGTGAGAGAGCTAAACGAAAATAAACGCGATAATGCGTTAATATGTGAATAATACAAAACATGTTTTCAAGCATTATCGACGTACCGCGTCAGCA
>DFDY01000017.1 GCA_002368955.1 Bacteroidales bacterium UBA3816 | reverse complement strand
CTCTACAATATTAAGAATGAGAACCTCGAAGTTTTTGTTGAGTCTGCAAAATCTTTATTCCTATATGAGTTAAAACGTATCCAATAAGGAATCATGAGCAATAGATCCCAAATCGGTCATTAGGCCGACATTTCATTCCATTTCACTTTTTTAGGTCTGTTTTTGACATCTCAGTATTTCTTTCGGCATCTTGTTCACATTCCTGTCTCGTCGTAGCCCGCTACGCCTTCGCCAGCAAGGTGACCAATCTGCTCGCAACAAATACTAATATGACACAAATCCTAACGACCGATTTGGGTTGAAAACAGGGTTTTGCAGGGCTGCATCGGTGCATTCGGAATGAAATACTAGCAACGCGACACCACAAAGATATGGAAACAATTCGCTCTAGTACAAAGTATGACTGATTCTTGCTCGTATTTCTCAATGTGGCGTGTCTTCGACACGCTGAGTAGTAGGGGTTTCGCTATCCCCACACTGCGCTCCCGTTGGTCGCTTAGTATGGGGTTATTGAGATTCAGCCTCTTCGAGGCTGCTAAAAATCAGTCTTTTATCAAACTAGAGCCAAACAATTAAATTAGACCTATACGCCTAAGAATAGTAGTCGTCACCACACATTACACTGGTCGTCAATTTCAACTCAATAAAACAATGGAAAGAAAAGACCCAGGCGGCCTGCGGCCGCCTGGGTTGAACATAAGGTGTTAATCAAATTCCTGACTTCAGAGCAGGGAATGAGTTGTCTTAGAAGCTGTAACGGATGTGCAGCAAGACATTCCAGGTGGAATAGAAATTGCTGTAGAGATGCCAGTTAGGCTCGGTGAAAGTGTAGGCACCATTCTTCAGGTTGAGTACAGTTTCGCTGCTGAGCTGCTGGAAGCAACCCCAGTTGCTGTTGACCAGGTTGAGGAGGTTGTTAATGTCGGCACCAATCTGGAGGGTGGTGGGGCGACCGGCAACGTTGAAGTAGAACTCCTGGTCAATCTTGAAGTTGATGCGGTTGAGCCAAGGAACCACAGCACCGTTGCGCTTGCTGTACTCGCCACGGTGCGCACTGAGGTAGGCATCGTTGCTGATGAACTGCTCAAAGGCGGCGCGGTTTTCTTCGCTGCTGAAGGGCATGTTGGCAAGTTCGTCGGCGGTGGGGATGTAGATGAGCTGAGCGGTGCTGATACCGGTGCTCTGGTCGGTGTTCATCAGGTAAGAGTGGCGGGACTGGTTGTAAGAGCCAACGTAGCCCACGTTGTAGCCTTCGTAGAAGAGACCCAGCTTGGTGGCAGTATGAACGCCCTCATAGATATCGTAGCTCACACTAGCAATTAGGCGGTTGGGAGAGACAAAGTAGGAGTAGCCAAGTTCGGGACAGTTGTCGCCATTGCGGTTGCTGATTTGGGCGATGTTGTATACCTGGTCGCCAACACCGTCGGTAGCCGACATGCTGAAGCTGTGGGTGTAGGCAGCCATCAGGTCAAGACCCCAAACAAAGTTCTTGCTCAGCTGGGCAGTGATGGAATAATACTGGCCGTGGAGGTCTTTGGCATTGTGGAGGTAGTAACCGCCCATCTTGCCATTGGCGCTGTTGCGAATATTCTCGCTGGCATAGGTGTGGCGGGTTTCGGGCTCACCGGGGAGCTGGACACCGTCGCCAAACTGATAGCCGAGGGTGGAGGCTACGACTTCGTTGTAGTTGTAGGAATAAATGCCTTCCAAGGTTCCTTTGATGCCGAAAGGCAGCTTGGCATCAACGGCGATGGAGGTCTTCCAGCTGGTGGGCATGCGGAGGTCCTTGGCCAAGATGGTGGTGCCGGTGGGGGCTGCAAGATCCTGCTGCTGGAAAGCCTGACCAGCGTAGATGCTGTTGATGATGTCGGTGCGGTTGGCAGCAAAGGGGAAGACCTGCTGGCCAGTTTGGAGATTGGCAATATACTGATATTGCAACACATTGGCGTTGCCGGCAGCACTAACCAACCACACGTTGGGGATGCGGCCAGTGAAAAGGCCGGTACCACCACGGACCACCACATTGCGGTTCTTGGTAACATCCCAGTTGAAGCCTAAGCGGGGCGAGATGTTGACAGTGAGACCGGGGAGGTCCTCGGTGCTAAGACCAGCAAAAGAACTGTTGGGGTTGTTGGCTGCAATGGAGGCGAATTCCTTGTTGAGGTTGTTGTTCTGGAAGCTCACGATAGGCATCTCCAAACGGAGGCCGGCAGTGAGTTTGAAATACTGGCTGAACTCCATCTCATCCTGTGCATAGAGCGAGGCCTGATTATAGTTGAAGGTGGGGTAGACCATGGCTGTGGGGTCGTCAAGGTTGGCGTGGGTAATCATCATCGACAGGGGCATGCCGCCATTCTTGAAGGTCTCCCATGAGTCGAAGATATACCAGCCTGCGCCGCCCTGCATGAAGCCGTTGACGGCTCTGTTGGTCTCATACTGAATACCGGCAATGAGGTTGTGGATGCCAGTGGTATAGGTCACTTCGTCGGTGACGTTGATAGTGCTGACACGGCGGGTGTTGTTGTAGGTGAAGGGATCAATACCGAAAGTGGTGTAGAAAGCATACTGAGTGGCACCGTTGGCATCGGTATAGGGCTCCAGAATATCAACCGTGGGGAAGAGGTCGCCATCGAAGGAGCGAGGCTCATTCTGATAGGACCAAGTGGCACGGAGGGCATTGGTCCCCTTGCCGCCGAAGAGACGGCTGTTCAACTCGGCTGCCAGAGAGGTGAAGTTCTGCTCCTGATAGTAGCGGGCAGACTTGAAATAGAGCGAATATTCGGACTGACGGCCTTCGCTGTTACGGTTGAAAGAGTAGTCAACGCCACCTATGTTGACAGTGGTGTTGGTGCCACCGATGGGGCTCATGGACGAAGAGGGCTGATTGGAGGTGTAGGAGTGAGTGTGGCTGAAACGGATGTTGAAGTTGTTGTTGGCATTGATGTTCCAATCTAAGCGGGCTAGCACTTTATAGTCGGGGGTGCTGAGGGAGTAGTTCTGATAGGGGCCTGGGTCATAGCCATACTTCTCTTTCAGGAAAGAGGCAATTTCATCCAGACGAGCCTCGGTGGGACGGTTGTAGCTGGTTTGCCCTCCCCATTCGTCGCTCTCGCTAGTGCGAGCCTTGCGGGAAGAACCGGGCACATTGTCCATCTCGTATTCGGCATTGACAAAGAAGAAGAGTTTGTCCTTGATGATGGGGCCGCTGAGGGTGAGTCCCATGACGTTGTTGAGGAACTGGCTATTGCTAAGGGAGTCTTCGCCAACCTTGATGCCGCGCAGGGCATTGCTGGTGTAGTAGTCGTAGACAGAAGCGTGCCATTCGTTGCTACCATGCTTGGTCACGACGTTGATGGCACCACCTTGGAAACCGCTCTGACGGACATCGAAGGGAGTGAGGTTGATGGAAATCTGGTCGATAGCATCAATGGAGAGGGGGCTACCGCCGGCAGGCAGGTTGGAGCCAATGCCGAAAGCATTGTTGAAAGAAGCACCGTCAACCGTGACGGTAGAGCCACGATAGTTGCCGCCACCGGCTGCAAAACCGCCGCCCACAACAGAGGCCTGGGGGGTGAGTTTCATGATGTCATTCATGCTACGGCTTGTGGTGGGCAATTTCTCAATGGCCTGAGAGCCAATGTAGGTACTGGCACCGGCATTCTCGACACTCATGTTGCTGTTGGCAGCTTCAGCCGAGACAACAACTTCTTCTAGGGTGCTGGCCTCGATTTTGAGGACGGGGTTGACGATGACCGTGGAGGCCAGAGGAGCCTTGATGTCCTTGACGATCAGGGTCTGATGGCCCATCATTTCAACTTTGATGGTGTAGGGGCCACCGGCAACAACTCCGTTGATACGGTAGGCACCGTCACGATTGGTGAATGCATGATAGACGATACCCGTTGGGGTATAAATCGCCGAAATCATGGCATCATGAACTGGGCCATTGGCATCGGTCACATGGCCGGCAATGGATGAGGTTGTCGACTGAGCCATGGCTGTGGTTGCAAACAGCAGGCTGATGAGGACAACTACAAAACTTTTGATAGTTTTACTCATAATACAGATTTTTAGATTAATAAATGGATTAGTTAACGATTATCAAAATGGGATTATCTTTTGTTGGACTCGGGGAATTTCTCATCCTTGAAGCAGAGGGCGAAGAGCACGGCAACCACCAATGCATAGGCCGCAAAGACATACCAAGCGGCACTCCAGTTGGGGTTGGCGGCAAAGACAACATAATGGTTGACCACTTTGCCCGCAGCCCATGTGCCTAGGGTGGCGCCCAAACCATTGGTCATGAGCATGAAAAGGCCTTGGGCCGATGAGCGAATGTCGTCGGAGGTGGTATACTCGACATAAAGGGAGCCCGAGATGTTGAAGAAGTCGAAGGCAACGCCATAGACTATGCAGCTGAGGATGAGCATCCAGACACCTGTACCGGTGTCGCCCAATCCGAAAAGACCGAAGCGAAGCACCCAAGCCACCATGGAGATGAGCATCACTTTCTTGATGCCGAACTTGCGAAGGCAGAAGGGGATAAGTAGTATGCAGAGGGTTTCGGAGAGTTGGCTCAGCGATATGAGAGCATTGGCATTATGCGCACCCCAAGTGTCGGCAAATTCCGGTACATCCTTGAAATGGGTGATAAAGGTATTGGCATAGCCGTTGGTAACCTGTAGGGAGGCACCCAGGAACATAGAGAAAAGGAAGAAGATGGCAAATTTACGCTCTTTGAAGAGACGGAAGGCACTGAGCCCCGAAGCCTCGGCAAAGGACTTGGAAGGCTTGTCTTTGCCCAAACAGGGACAGGAAGGGAGGGTCAAGGCGTAGCCACAAAGAATCAAACTTAAGGCACCCGAGAGTAGAAACTGCTCATGGGAATGCTGAAACTGAACGCCTTGGCCATTTTTGATAAAATTGACTGCCAGCATGCAGCAAATAAAACCTATGGTGCCAAACACTCGAATGGGAGGGAAATGCTTGACAGAATCCAGTCCTGCAACGTCAAGACCCGTATATGCCACCGAATTGGCAATAGCGATAGTAGGCATGAAAAATGCCACACTAATGGTGTACAGCGCAAACAAAGGAGCAAACTGAATGTGGCCTGCATTCATCATGGCATAGACCCCGGCAGCAATCATAAAGAGTCCGGCAATGCCGTGTGAAAGGGAGAGGACTTTTTGTGCTTGAATCCATTTGTCGGCCACTATGCCCATCAGGGCAGGCATAAAAATGGACACAATGCCTTGAATAGCAAAGAACAGCCATATTTTGTCTGCAAGTCCAGCCCCATACAAGAATCCGCCCATAGAGGTGAGATAGGCTCCCCAAACGGCGAATTCAAGAAAATTCATTATGACGAGACGAAGTTTGATACTCATATAATTACATTTATTGTATTTTTACTAATAAAATGCAAAAATACAAAATAATTCCTAAATAGCAAACGCCTAAGTGATGATTTAACAATATTCTTTTAGCCTATAGGAACTAGTTACTAATCTTGATGCGCCCCTGTGACCTAAGATACTGAGAACCAATGATGCCGTGAAGACTCTCGCTAAGGAATTTCTCAAGCACTTGCACGTCTAACCCCATATTGGAGCTTAGCACCTTGGCATCATAAAAATTATGTCCATCGCCATGATGAAGCAGAAAGTATTCACATCCGCCTACTGTATAATGGCACTGAGGTTTAAGCGGCTCATAACGACCAAATTGGGGATTATATACATTGACGTTTTTCACTCGCCGGGAACCATCCACACGCAGGAAAATGCCGTTGGAATCTAATACGACAGAGCTGGGATGAGAAAAATCCACTTCAAAGGTGAGGCCAGAGACTTGCAGGAAGCCTCCATCGAGCTTGGGCCAATGACGTGCAGCCATCTCCAAAGCATCCAGCAGGCACTGCCCACTCACCTCTATCAGAACCATCTGATTGTCGAAAGGCAGCACCGAATAAAGGTCATCATAGGTCAAATTGCCTCGATGAAGATCGGCGCGGATGCCACCACGATTGATGAGACCTATCTGCGCGCCAGAAAGCTGCCGATAGGCATCGGCACAAAGGTTGCCCAAAGGGGAGTCTAAAAGTTCCTTATTGGTGCTATTGCGGATTAATTCACCCTCCGAACAACCCACTTTGCGGCCACCCACAGCCGAATAATCCCGAAGAATAGCCTCTAAAGTATCGCTCACCGATGCCTTCTGACTATGCACGTTGTCAACTTGAATGAGGTCACTGTAGATGGCCCCACTCTTACTAATGACCACTTGTCCAATATTTTTAAACTTGGTGCCCGTAGAGGTCCAGAGGACTGGCCTGCCCTCGCGATTGGGCAATAGGGTATGGGGCAAGACGGAATGAGAATGTCCGTCAAGTACCACATCTATCCCCGTAGTCTTGGACACCAACGGTGGCAAATCGGTCTCTCCCACATGGGCAATCAGCACAACGTAGTCGGCGCCCAAATCGCGCACCTCATCGACACACACTTGCAGCAACGAGTCCAGATGCTCGCTATGGAATGTGTACAACCACTGACCAACGCTGTCTTGGAAAAAGGCAGGTGTACTTGTTGTTGGGACATTTGGTGTGGTGATACCCACAAAGGCCACTTTTTTACTGCCATAGGTGCGAATAGCATAGCTGTCAAACAGCATATTGCCTGAAGCATTCTCTGAAAGATTGCAACAAAGGGGATGCGCTTTCAATTGCGAAACCCTTTTCTTCAACATGGGAACACCATAATCAAATTCATGGTTGCCCAGGGTGTAGAAATCATATCCCACCGCGTTCATCAACCTAACAATATAACCACCCTGAGAATAGGAACCCAGGGAGGTCCCTGAAAGGAAATCACCACAGGAAATAGTCACCACATAGTTACTTTGTTGACCCATCAAGTCCTGCATGTCTGCCAAGACAGGGTAGCCCTCAACAGCGCCATGCACATCGTTTTCGAAAAGGATGACTATGTCGTCCTTTCCAGCTGGAAATTGAGCTTGCGCAGCCGACAAAGAGAAGAGAAAAGTCGGCAGAAGAGCCAGGAAAAGTAATTTGTTTTTCATATCGGATTAAAAAAAAGACGTGATGCACAGGAATCACGTCTTTATGCTACGGCAATCAAGCATCGGCTATTTCACATAATAGGTCAGACGCATGTTGATGCTTGCACGTTTTCTCTTAGAACTGGTGTTGAACGTGCCACCCCAAGAGTAGTCCTCGTCTGACGAATTGGGCGCAGTGATTTGGAACACGCCCATATTGGCCGTCTGTAGTTTGCCCAAACGTGAGCCTGCACTCTTGGCGATGGTCTTGGCACGCTCTTTGGCGTTGTTGGTAGCCTCGGCCAGCATCTCAATTTTCAGGTCTGAAAGTTTAGTGTAGTAGTATGCCAAACTGTTATCGTCAATGTCAATGCCACGGTCAAGCAACTCGGAAATCTGGCGCTGAACTTTCTCCACAGTCTCCACATCATTGCTTTCAATACGCACTCGCTGGGTAAGGCGGTAACCCCGGAACTCATTCTGAGAAGTCTGAGTTTCGCGATTATACACATATTCAGTCTCCTTGTAGTTAGTGATGGCCTTGAAATCCATCTCGCTCTCTTTAATACCCTGTTCTGTCAAATATTGTTTAACGACCTGGGTCACCTGCTTCAGTTCAGAATAGCCATTAGCGATGCTCATGTCAAGCACATTGTAGCTAATGTCCCAAACAATCAAATCTGAGTCAAAGTCTCGCTCTGCCATGCCAACCACAGAAACGGTCTTGGCATGACCACGAGCTTGATTAAACCACTTGCCACCCAACCACACGGACACAACCATGCAAACGCCAAAAACGGTAGCAGCATACAAAAGCGAAGTTTTTTTCATAGCGATAGTTTGTTTGTTAGTTTTATTATAAAATATGATGCAACCCAGACAAGTGCCCAAAGGTTGCATCGATAATGATACTAATCTTGATTAATAGACCGGGAAAGCAATTTCGCGCTCAATGACCTGATAGGCAACATTGTTGCGATAGATGGTCTGGCGAACCCAGTTGTCGTCTTCATCGTACTCATACACATAACTGTGCTTCCAGTTCAGGTGTTCGTCGTAGTTGAACGAGGAGAGTTCGATAAGGTTGTCATGGTCATCATAATAATATGTTGTTAGGGCAACCAAGAAATCGTCAGCATCGTAGAAACGCCATTCAATGCGGTTGCCATGGCTGTCATATTGATACAGATAGCGCTGCATCAGTTCGCCGTCGCGGTCGTAGAACTCCATCTCGGTGTTGTTGCCTGCCGCGTCGTACTTATATACACGTTTCTCGGTCATGGTGCCGTCGGGCGCAAAACTCTGTTCCTCCACCAACCGGTTGTTCTCATAGCGCGAAGTCTCCTTCTTGGTCATATGATCGCCCATGAAGACCTTACGCTCAATACGGTTACCGTTCTTGTCATTGCGGTAGGCAGTGCGTCCCGTGAGTTCCTTGGCCCGGTTATATTCGTTCCAGCCCAATGCATAGCCATGGACATCGAAATAGTAGGAATACCACGTATACTCACCTCCTTTGGTACGGTACTTGTCCTGAAAATTGCCCCGCTTATCAAAGGTAATAGAGTCAATGCATATAAGCTGACGACCACCGTTGCGACCGCCGTGAATATCATAGGTGTATTCAATAACATACACGGCGTTGCCGTTGATACCCATTTCCTGACGGGAGGTCTTGCGAGGACCGTTGCCAGCAAAAGCCGAGCCAACAGCCAGCCAAACCAATGATAAAACAATATATTTCTTCATGTTACACATTATTATTCAATATAAAACACGTTGCAAAGATACGATTTTTTCTTTAATAGTAACGGACGATTATTAAAAAAATTGTATCGCGCCAAGTTTTTCTACCGAACGGTCTAAACTTAGAGCCAATAATCGACGCTTTTTTGCCGTTGACCCTTGGCACTTTTTCATAAACTAGCAGTCAAATCCAATGCCGATCCCCCGCCCAAACAAGTAGTCCATGGCACACAAAAGTGAAACCTGCCGCCTATTGTTGTTTAGAAGTTCTGTTACGTATTGCAAATCGGACAAATACCGCCGAAACCACTAAAGTGACCACTGCGCCCAAAATGTAACCTAACCCACGAGGCAGCACACCACCCAGACCTTCTTTTTCGGCCACGAAAAGGAAGCTGGTAGTAACCATGGTCATGAAGACGGCTGGAATGAGGGCAATGACAAATGGCTTCTTCTTTATGCACAGGAAAACAGCGATGGTCCATAACGTTACGGTAGCCAACACCTGATTGCTCCATGCAAAATAGCGCCAGATGAAGTCGAATCCCGATGGGTCGGCTAGCGAGAAAACCAGCAGCCCCGCGGCCAACAGGAAGATGGGCAGGGCCACCAACAGGCGCTTCGGTATGGGCTTCTGGTCCACATGCATGAAGTCGGCCACTATCAGTCGGGCCGAACGCAAGGCGGTGTCACCGCTGGTGACGGCTGCACTAATGACGCCTAGAATACAAATAGTGGCAATCAGGGGCGTAAACCATTCGTTGGCTATCACCCCCACCATGGCATTGCCGCCAAGGGGCTGTCCTTCTGGACTAATGGTCTTGGCTGCCAGAATGGGGTCGTGGTAGAATACCGTGGCGGCGGCAGCCCAAATTAGGGCCACCACACCCTCGGTTATCATGGCACCATAGAAGATTGGTCGCGCCTGTTTCTCATTGGTCATGCAGCGGGCCATGAGGGGCGACTGGGTGGCATGGAACCCACTAATGGCCCCACAGGCTATGCTGATGAACATCATTGGGAATATGGGGTTGTGCGCCGCATTGGGATGTCGGTTCTGCAAACCTTCCCAAATCTCGGGAATATGGGGTTGCCTAACCACGAAGGCCACCACAATGGCCACGGCCATGGCAAGCAATAGAAATCCAAAGATGGGATAGATCTTGCCTATCAGCTTGTCGATAGGTAGCAAAGTGGCAATCAGATAGTAGGCAAAAATGATGCCCACCCAGATGAAGATATTCCAGTCGGGCGTGAAATTGTTATTGAGCAACACGGCAGGAGTGTTGACAAACACGGCTCCTACCAGTATCATAAGCAACACGGTGAAGGCACGCATCACCTGCTTCATGCCGTTACCCAAATACTTACCATGAATCTCTGGCAGTGAGGCTCCATCCATACGTATGGAAATAAAACCCGCAATAAAATCATGAACTGCACCGGCAAAGATACTGCCGAAGACTATCCACAAAAAAGAGGCTGTTCCAAACTGCGCACCCATGATGGCACCACAGATAGGACCAACACCTGCAATATTAAGAAACTGAATGAGATAAATACGCCACGGTTTCATGGGCACATAGTCCACCCCGTCGGGGTGACTTACCGCCGGAGTTGACCGCTTAGGATCAACCTCAATCATACGTTCAATGAACTTGGAGTATACGAAATAGCCCAAGAGCAACAATACAATAGCTATAATGAATGTTACCATAACTAACAATTATTTAGATTTGCAAAAATACAATATTTTTTCTAAATGACCATTTTTTTAATGATCGATTTTACCATAGTCATTCCGATAACTCACACAACCTTTTTATACATCTGCTCCCTTATGCCACCTTCCGAAACAAAGCGGTTCTGCATCGTCACCAGCAACCGGTGGAGCATATAGATGGCTTGGTGGATGAGGGTGACGGCAAGATTGGCCAATTCCTCATCGTTCATGCGTTGCATAGTCAGGGTATAGTCGGACTTTATCTGTTCACTTCGCGCGTAACGCCGCATCTTCTCATAACGAGGATGCTGCGTATCCCACTGGCCAAAGCCATGCACTCGCAGATAGTCCTCATAGTCGACCAACAACTCCTCCAAGCTGGCTTTGGCCACATTGGTGAGCTTGATTTCTGTCTCAGAAGAAGTAGCAGCGGCCTGGTTGCCCTCGGCAATATTCTGTTTGCCGCTGCGAGCAGCCTGCACCATCTGGTCCACCGTGCGGTCGCCATGGCTCAGATAGTGCCGGGTGAAATAATATGTGATGTCGTAGATGATCTCGGTGACCTTATACACCCTCAAGTTGCGATAATGCCCATGCTTGGGGAGAAAAGTGACGGGAGCAGCTGAAGGAGGCTGATTAGTCGGAGAACTCGGAGTATTCTGAGTACTCGGAGTATTCTGAGTACTCGGAGTACTCTGACTATTCATACCATTCTGATTATTCTGATTACTCATACTTTGTTTATGCCACCTTATGTGCTGTTTGTCTTGTTCCATGGTATCCACCGCTACAGGTCGTATTCCTGACGGAATACGGGGATTTCGATGTTCTTCCAGCCGAGGTTAGAGAGGGTGTCGCGGAAATTGAACTGTGTCTGCTCTTCGCCGTGGACCAGGAAGAGTTTCTTGAGTTTTTTCTTTTCCTGACAGCCGATGTAATTGATCATCTCGCTATAGTCGCCATGTCCGGAAAGGGATTCGATACGGCGCAGCTCGGCCCGCACCTTGAAGAGGTGTCCGAAAATAGAAACCTCCTTATCGCCCCTCATAATCTTAGCGCCCAATGTTTTAGGCTCGCAGTAACCCACACAAAGGATAGTAGTGGAGGGATCTTCGATGTGGTTGGCAATATGATGCTTGACACGTCCCGCCTCCATCATGCCCGAGGCAGAGATAATGACGCAGGGCTTGTGACGGACATTCAGTGCTTTGGAGGCCTCCACAGATTGGATGTACTGAAGGCGGTCGAAACCGAAGGGGTCAGGGTCATTTTTCATGTATTCCAAAATAGGCGCACCAAAACACTCCTGATGCAGCCGCATGATATTGGTGGCCGAAATGCTTAGCGGACTATCTACAAAGACATCCACGTCGGGCAGCAGATGGGCTGAAGCCAGGCGGTCCAGCGCATAAATGATTTCTTGGGCGCGACCAATGGCGAAAGAGGGGATGATGAGTTTGCCTTTCTTCTTGGTGCAAGTGTCCAGCACGGCCATCAGCAGTTCCTGCTCGGCATTGCTGATAGATGTATGCAGGCGGTCTCCGTAGGTTGACTCCATAATCAGGTAATCCACTTGGGGGAAAGGCTCTGGGTCGCGAAGGATATGCTTGTCATAACGGCCGATGTCGCCGGTGAAACCCAGTTTAATAGTGCGGCGGCCATCCTTGATTTCCAAATAGACACAGCTGCTGCCAAGGATATGTCCGGCATCGAAAAACTCAACCACCACCTCGCCCTCAATATTAAAAGGCTTGTGATAGGGCACACTGATGAAACAACTCATGCACTCCTGTGCCTCTTTTTCAGTATAGATAGGCTCTACGGGCTCTTCGCCTTGGGCCTTGCGTTTCTTGTTGAAAGTGTGCACATCGGCCTCCTGTATGCGGCCAGCATCGGCCAGCATGATGGCGCAAAGGTCGCGGGTGGCGGGGGTGCAGAGAATGGTGCCACGAAAGCCTAACTTATAGATAAACGGTATCAGACCCGAATGGTCGATATGTGCATGGGAGAGAATGAGATAGTCAATCTCAGCTGGGTCGAAACCCAAGTCGCGGTTCATGGCATCGGTCTCCAGACCTTTGCCTTGATACATACCACAGTCCAACAAAATTTTCAGACCTTTTTTTGTTGTGATGAGGTGCTTGCTTCCTGTCACCTCGCGTGTAGCTCCCATGAATGATAGTTTCATATAATGCCTGTTTTTAATATAAATAAATAGTTAGCAATCTAATGCGTGTCCCTCCTTCCCTGATGGGGCAGGACAAACACATGTGCAAAAATACGATTTTTTTTCCGATTAACAACTCATTTTTCAACACAAAAACCACCCTTTTCCGTCCCGTACTGCCACGTTCGTGGCCCGAATCGCCCACCACGCCTTGCGAAAGTCGCTTTTGCCAGTTACACTGCGACATCCGTGTTTTATTTTTACCCCCTCAATAAAAAAAACGCTCTAGTACAAAGTATGAC
>DFDY01000117.1 GCA_002368955.1 Bacteroidales bacterium UBA3816 | reverse complement strand
GCCGACAGCTGGCCCGACAAGATGGACGACAGCTGCGCCCGCAACGAGTGGGGCTGGAATCCCCAGTACGACCTGGAGAAGATGACCGTCGACATGATCGACAACCTCAAGAAGAAACTGCTGTAGCCCTTACTGCCTGTCCGGCAGCCCTCCTTGGCTGATCGCCAGCCAGAGACAGCGGATAGGTCGGCTCAGTCCAGTCGCAAGACACGCAGTTGGCAACCCCAACTCTCATACCAACTCTCCCTTCGGTTACCGAGGGGAGAGTTCTTATTTTCCCCCATTGGCCGATACTGCTGCCTACATTAAAGTTGATAGCTCTCCTTCGGACGGCAGCCACACCGTTTTCGGAACCCAGAAGTCGCCCCCAGGATGGGCTACGCTGCCAGCGGACGAAGGTTTTTGAAAGTCCCTCGAAAGTTCGTCGAAGGTTCGCCGAAGGTTCGTCCGCTTAGACGAAAAAACATTGAATCTCAGACGTTTTTACTTTTGGCCATCGGAGAAAAACACCTAACCGACGAAGAAATCAATGAGTTGTGCACATCGTGCTGGCGGCCAACCGTTTACGATTGCCATACAGCATATATATTATAATATATATGCTGCTTTTGGATGTAATGGACAAAAAATAGGCTATTTTTGAGGACTTGTCCATCACGTCAGATTTAACAATTATTTAACAGTGCGAATTCGCACTATTTGAAAAAAATTCGTAACTTTGTATCACAATATCATTTCATACCCCCCCACAAAGAGCTAATATTCAATTTATTATATCATTTATCAACTTAATTTCAATCAAAAAAAATGACAACCATGAACGAAAAACCCACATTAGGCCTGTTCGAAGCCACCTCCGAGGGGCTGTCGGCGAAAAAAATTTGGTATATGAAAAAAAATATTATTTTTGCAATTAATAAATAATGTATCATATACCTTTTTTAGGGTTAATGTACATATTATTAGTCAAATAACTGCATAATAAAAAACTTTAAAAAAAATCAAAAGATGGGTATTTTTAGAAAAATGTCCCCTCTTGGTCTGGAGACAGAGGCCTTAGGAGGACAGGCAGCCAAAAAAAGTTATATGGCCCCAACCACCAAAGTGGTGAAATTTGTCGTTGAGGGCGGTTTTGCAGGGTCTGATGAACCTGTGGGTTCTAAATTTTATGTCCATAGTACTAACAGACTGGCCCAAACAGATCCAGAAACACCTGGGTACCATTGGAATACTGCTGGAGAAGGATGGTTTTAAAAGATACATTGCAATATGAATAAGAAGTCTTTATCTGTTATATATCTTGTTTTAGCATTAGGTGCAGTGATGCTTGTTCAGTCATGCAAGAAAGACGATGTCGATTCCCATAGAATCTATGCTACTATTCAGCAGTACAATGGTGACAAAATGCATATTACCAATGTCGGTCAATATCCCTATTCCATCTGGGACGTAGGTGACAAAATACAGTTACATAGTTGGTCTGGCACTGTTGGATTGGATGAACAGACAAATAGTTATTATATACAATTTAGCGATAATATAGTTCAACTGTCTACCGGTACTAGTTATGCAAATGAACTCCGTGGTGCAGTATATCCTCTTGAGTTGTGGCAAGAGGCTGCAACTGAACCTACCACATTCAATGTCGAGGGGGATGGAGGCACTGTTGCCGTCAACGGGTTCCGTTTTGGTCCCACACAGCTGTATGAAGCAGCATCGCCCAATGGGCCACAGAAACTGATGGCTCCTATGGTTGCTGTTATGAACCCAGCCAGCAACTATTCGCTTCCCAATACAGGCAACACTTTGGAGTTTAAGAATATTTGCGCCCTACTGAAAGTGACTGTCAACACTAGCACTCCGATAGTCGTAACCCGAATAGAGGTGGAGAATTCAAGCATGGAACCCGATGCCAACGGTCGCCAAAAAGGCCGTCCGCTGTGGGGCAACTTCGAAATCACTTTTGACAACAACTTATTGCCCATACTGAGGGAACAGTCAAACGCAACCATTGACTATGCAACTGATTTTATAACCAAAGAGGTGACACTAGAATGCGAACATCATGGCGACCAAGGAGGAGTAAGCGTGAGTTCCTCGCACCCATTCTATATTTATCTACCCCCAGTGGGTTATAAAAATTTGCGTATTACTGTATATGCCAAGCAAAATGCCGGCACAGCAAACGAAATTGAAAAGTGCATTACGTTAGCCTCTGAGGTAGAAAGCACTTTTGCAGCCAACACTATTTATCCTCTTTCGGTTACATTTGATAACAATTGGATTACTGTTCCTCGTGAACACACTTTGGGGCCTTATACGGTGAACAATAGTGGCAAACAGGTCGATTTCTCTTTCTCGAACCTGCATAATGATGGAGACGGGTATTTCTTCCCTCCTTACCAGTACGATTTCATCGGATACCACGATCCCAACAACGACCATGACCATTTTACAAAAACACAGCGCGATGCAATCATTGGTGCGAATGGTTATGCATCCACTAATGGATACTCGCTATTATCTGCTGATGAATGGGATTATCTATTGAACACTCGTGGAGGCGAAACAGCGAAGAGATTTGCCCATGCCTTAGTTGCCTCTGTGCCCGGCATTATCCTTTTCCCTGATGGCTACACCCCTCCGTCAGATATTATTGCCCAGGCAAGTATCAATCATACAGAGAATGATTACACATACACCGACAACATATTAAGCATATCTGAATTTTACCAACTTGAAAATGCTGGTTGCGTATTCCTTCCCTGCGTTAATTATTCTACCGGGGATGCCTCAACGATTTCTGACGTGGGCTACTACTGGACTAGTGAAACAAATGCTATTGCTTACAGTCTAGCTGTGGGCAACGTAGGAGAAACTAATCTTGGTAATTATGGCCCACCCGCCTATATCAGATTGGTACGAGTCAGAACTGCAAACAAATAGGGACACACTCCAATACCCAAAGAACTCCTTGCCTGCCGGACGGTTGGCAAGGAGTTTTTGTATCTACCCCAGCGTGGACAAGGCTGTTTCCTATGGTAGGCGGGTGGAGCGGCGCCACTTAGCGGAGTGCACTTAGCGGGTTGAGGCGGAGCCTCCCCTGAGAAGGGTTCGGATTACGACGAATTGTACAATTCCTTTTCACTCTTCAATTCGTGGCAAAGTGATGATTATGCGTGGTCTAGGATTATTTTTTCGGTTGACAGTCCACAAATCAATTATTTTGTGTAAATTTGCAATTCTAAATCCTGCCCGAGAGAAGGGTTGTTTTGGAATAATGAACTGAGTATCAAAAATACAGATCATCAATAATAATTATAGTATGAGAAAGACACTTTCACTTATGCTTTTGGGTGCTATCCTGCTGATGGGATATGAGGCCACGGCCTGCACCAACTTTCTTTTCACCAAAGGGGCTACCCGCGACGGGAGCACCATGATCACCTATGCTGCCGACAGCCACACGCTCTACGGCGAGCTTTACTACCGCAAGGCTGCCAACTATCCCGAGGGCACCATGTTCATGCTGGTGGACTGGGACAGCGGCCGCAAGCTGTTTGAAATTCCCCAGGTGGCCCACACCTACAGCGTGGTGGGCAACATGAACGAGCACCAGCTGGCCATCGGCGAGACCACCTATGGCGGCCGCGAGGAGTGCTGGAAGGACGAGGTGAAGGGCATCGACTACGGTTCGCTCATCTACGTCACCCTGCAGCGTGCCAAGAATGCCCGCGAGGCTATCTACTGGATGACCAAGATGGTGGCCGACTATGGCTACTGCAGCGAGGGCGAGAGCTTCTCCATCTGCGACCCCAACGAGGTGTGGATTCTTGAGCTCATCGGCAAGCGCGGTGCCCCCGTCAAGGCCGACCTGGCCAAGAAGCTCAAGTACAAGTATGCCGACGGTGCCGTGTGGGTTGCCCGCCGCATTCCTGACGGCTATGTGAGCGGCCATGCCAACCAGGCCCGCATCACCCAGTTCCCACAGGAAATTGGCAAATTCAAGAAGGCCAAGGGCAAAGGCCTCCACACCACCATCAGCAGCAACCACATGGACTATCTGTATGAGCCCGAAGTGGAGTGTGTCTATGCGGCCGACGTGGTCACCTATGCCCGCGCCTGCGGCTGGTTCGACGGCAAGGATGCCGACTTCAGTTTCTGCGACACCTATGCCCCCCTCACCTTCAGCGGCATCCGCGGCTGCGACGCCCGTGTCTACGCCATGTTCAACCGCATCAACCGCAACATGCGCAGGTATGAGAAATATGCCATGGGCGACGCCCAGGCCGAGCGTTTGCCCCTGTGGATTCAGCCCGACCACAAGGTTGAGCTGCACGAGGTGATGAACCTCATGCGCGACCACTATGAGGGCACCGCCATGGACATGACCAAGGACAAGGGTGCCGGTCCCTTTGCCTGCCCCTACCGTTGGCGTCCCATGGGCTTTGAGGTGAACGGACAGAAATATGTCCACGAGCGCGCCACTTCCACCCAGCAGACGGGTTTCAGCTTTGTGGCCCAGTGCCGCAGCTGGCTGCCCAACAAGATTGGCGGCATCCTTTGGTTCGGCGTCGACGACACCTACAGCACCGTCTACTGCCCCATGTACTGCGGCATCACCAAGATTCCCGAGTGCTTCCGCGAGGGCAACGGCGACATGCTCACCTATAGCGAGACGTCGGCCTTCTGGCTGTTCAACCGCGTGACCAACTTTGTCTACAGCCGCTACAGCGATATGATTGTAGACCTGCAGCGTGTGCAGAACCGCTTGGAGAAGAACTACATCATGGAGGTGGCCCGCCTCGACGAGAAAGCCAAGAAATCTGCCGACAACGACGAGGCCCTCGTCCATCAGCTCAACGACTTCTCCAACCGCATGGCCGACCGCATGATGAAAGAGTGGAATCAGCTGGACCACTACCTGCTGGTCAAGTATATCGACGGCAACATCAAGAAGGAGAAAGACGGCCGTTTTGAACGTACCGAGACCGGCAACGCCGCCTTCCCCGCCCAGCCCAAATATCCCGATTGGTTCTACAAAATGATTGTCGACGACCACGGCGAAATCATCCGCGAGAGATAATGGCCATGAGCAGCATAAAGAAATATCTGTCGCCCATCAATCCCGACGACCTCGGTTTCTATCCCAGCGAGTATGCTGTCACCCTCGGCAGCAAAACCAAGGTCTATACCCCCGGCTCAAACCTCCCTGCCATGCCCAAGGGAGGTTTGGTGCTGCTGGGTGTTCCCGAAGACCGCGGGGCCATCAGCAACGCCGGCTGCGCCAGTGGGCCCAACGCCATCCGCCGCTATCTCTACCAGCTGGCCCTGCCCACCGAGGACACCAAGATTGTTGACCTGGGCAACATCATCGCCGGCCAGATACCCGAAGACACCTACTTCGCTGTGGCCGAGGTGGTGGCAGCCGTCATCGACAGAGGCAATACCCTCATCCTGCTGGGCGGCAGCCAGGACCTCACCTTCGCTGTCTACAAGGGGTATGAAAACCTCAAACGCATCATGAACCTCACCGCCATTGACCCCCGCTTCGATCTGGAAGACACCGACGAACCCACCTCTCGGTCATGGCTGCGCAACATCATCATGCAAACCCCCAACTATCTCTTCTTCCACACCAATGTGGGCTACCAATCCTACTTCGTGGGCCTGCCCTACGTGAAACTCATGGAGGAACTCAAGTTCGATGCCTACCGTCTGGCCGAGGTGCGGAGCGACATGCAGCGCACCGAATCGCTGCTGCGCAATGCCGACTTTGTCTCCGTTGACATCGGTGCCATCCGCCAAAGCGATGCCCCTGGCAACGGCTATCCTTCCCCCCACGGCTTCTACGGCGAGGAGTACTGCCAGATGATGCGCTTTGCCGGCATAAGCGACAGAACCAACTGTCTGGGCATTTTCGAGTATAACCCCAAATTCGACCGCCAGGGGCAGACCGCCAACATGTTGGCACAAGGCATTTGGTACTTTATCGACGGCTTCTACAACCGCAAGCACGACAATCCCCAGCTCTATCCCGAGAACTGCAAACACTACCTCGTCCAAGCCAAGGAGGACATGGTCATCGACTTTTACAAGAGCAAACTCAGCGACCGCTGGTGGATAAAAGTGCCCTGCGACAAAGAGGAACTGCGCGAGATATACACCGACAAACTTATGCTCCCCTGCACCTATACCGACTACCAGCAGGCCATGGAAGGCGAGCTCCCCGCCATCTGGTGGCGCTACTACAAGCGGCTCAACGCCAACTAAAAAACTTGGCTCTAGTTTGATAAAAGACTGATTTTTTAGCAGCCTCGAAGAGGCTGAATCTCAATAACTCCATACTAAGCGACCAACGGGAGTGCAGTGTGGGGATAGCGAAACCCCTACTACACAGCGTGTCGAAGACACGCCACATTGAGAAATACGAGCAAGAATCAGTCATACTTTGTACTAGAGCGTTTGGGTTTAATTCTGGTGATGTATTTGAGAAGCTCTCCTCATCACAAAAAAGGCGAAAGC